>CADFRV010000093.1 GCA_902836725.1 Muribaculaceae bacterium | reverse complement strand
TATAAAAATTTCTGATTCACATATATTATCAGCTAAAAAACATTAAGGCCGCCCCATATATGTTACAGAACATATTTATGCAATAAATCAGCATATGCTGATTTCATCAGAAGATATCAGTCCGTTGACAATGGCAAAAATCGCAAGTCCAGCGGCAGAATGGATCTGCAGCTTGGCGCTTATATTGCGTCGGTGGGTTGTAACTGTATGTACCGAAAGGTATAACTGTGCCGCGATCTCCTTGTTGCTCAACCCTTTGGCCACAAGACGCACTATTTCTCGCTCGCGTTCTGAAAGACCGGAAAGTTTGTCAGAACCACCCTCGGCAGATGATGCGGTGTCATCATCAGTCAATGTTTTTGAGCCGTCTGTTTCAGTCTTCCTTTCAAACGCTTTTACAGCCGGCACGAAGAGACAGTCCTCCGCCTGACAATGAAGCCGCAGATCATGCTCGCAGGTTATGATATCGAACAGTGCCGAATTCAAGAGATCGTTGCCGGCACCGGGATAATACTGCACGATGATATCCTTAAGTTCTTTGAGCTTCGAGTCTATATGCATATGGTGTGAAGCGAAACGCTCGATGGAGAAGTCACGTGTACGCTCCCCTTTCATAAGCCGCTCCACATAAGGAAACACTTTTGCGTTCTCCATTTCCATATGTTTACGCACCTCCGTGACATATTCGTCATAAAAACGGAGAATCAGAATACCGAGGCCGTCCGTAGCCGAGCAGTCAATCGCCTCTATCAGTTTACGCCTGATCATAGGCAATATGAACGCGAGAAAATAATCGTGGGCATTTTTCAGATAATCCATGAACTGCCCGAGATGTATGTCCTCATAGCTGTAATGCTCTCCGGACATAAATCTGATCGTATTGAGAAACGTGGACAGGTCTATGCCACGTTCACCGCAAACCTCTGCCACGGTCTTGTCACCGAAACCCAAAGGTATGTTGAAACGTGCCATTACCATCAGCAGCGAGGGATCCGCCGCAATGATTTTCCGCATGGGGGTATCTGACCCGAATTTGACCGTCTGATGCATTTACACCCTCAGAAATTCTGAAACAACCATTATTTATCTTTCCCTGCAGGCTGCCCTTCTGCATTGTCCGTCTCATTCTCGCCATTGCTCTCTTTCTTCCCTGTATCACCGGGAATAGGAGGCATGCTTGGAGGGGGCGTCACATCAACGGCAGCCACATCCACCACACCGGCAGAGAGGTCGGAAGCCGTATCTTCCGAGCGTGAGGCGCGTGCGGCGGCTTCCTGCTTTTCAGCTTCCTGCTGCGCCTTCAGGATCTCGTCGGTGCGCGACACCCATTTACGTTTGCCGAAAATACGCTCCACATCCTCGGTAAAGATCACCTCGCGGTTATACAGCACATCGGCAAGGGTATTATGTTCTTTCGCATATGTACGCAGAAGATCTTTGGCACGCTCATATTGCTCGTTGATAATGCGCGAGACTTCTTCGTCAATCATGCGCGAACGGTCCTCGCTGTATGGTTTGGAGAAACCGTAAGCCTGCCCTGTGGAATCATAATATGACAGGTTGGGCAGCTTTTCGCTCATTCCGTAATATGTGACCATTGCGTAGGCCTGCTTGGTAACTCTCTCCAGGTCGTTAGCCGCACCGGTGGATATACGTCCGAGGAACAGTTCCTCGGCAGCCCGGCCGCCAAGTGTGGCACACATCTCGTCGAGGAGAGCCTGCGCCGGAGTTATCTGTCTTTCCTCAGGAAGATACCATGCGGCTCCCAAGGCTTTTCCGCGGGGCACTATCGTCACTTTGATCAGCGGATTTGCATAGCGGAGATTCCAGGATACGGTGGCATGCCCCGCTTCATGGCAGGCTATGGCCTTTTTCTCCTCGGCCGTGGTGATTTTAGAACGTTTCTCAAGACCGCCGATTATGCGGTCTACAGCATCTATGAAATCCTGGCGCTGAACGACAGTCTTGTTATGACGTGCCGCAATCAGCGCAGCCTCGTTGCAGACATTCGCAATATCGGCTCCGGAAAATCCCGGTGTCTGCCGGGCAAGAAGATCCACATCAACGGATTCATCGATTTTCACATTCTTCAGATGCACTTTGAAAATCTCCACGCGGTCGTTCAGTTCCGGAAGCTCCACATATATCTGACGGTCGAAACGGCCGGCACGCAGCAGCGCTTTGTCAAGTATGTCGGCACGGTTGGTGGCCGCCAGAATGATCACACCGCTATTGGTACCGAAACCGTCCATCTCGGTAAGAAGCTGATTAAGGGTATTCTCACGCTCGTCGTTGGATCCCATGTTGGGATTCTTGCCGCGTGCACGTCCCACAGCGTCGATCTCATCAATAAAGACGATACAGGGAGCCTTCTCTTTGGCCTTCTGGAAAAGATCACGGACACGGGATGCACCCACTCCTACAAACATTTCCACGAAATCAGAACCCGACATGGAGAAGAAAGGCACATTAGCCTCTCCTGCCACTGCCTTGGCGAGCAATGTCTTACCTGTTCCCGGAGGGCCTACGAGGAGGGCACCTTTGGGAATCTTTCCACCAAGATTGGTGTAACGCTGCGGATTTTTGAGGAATTCCACGATTTCCTCGATCTCTGTTTTGGCCTCGGACAAGCCTGCGACATCCTGGAAAGTGACTTTCATGGCATTGTCCTTGTCAAAGACCTGGGCCTTTGATTTGCCTACGCTGAAAACTCCCCCGGCACCGCCGTCGCGGTTCGTCATGCGCCGCATTATTATGAACCAGAAAGCGATAAGCAATATTATCGGCCCGAAAGTCCATAAAAACGAGGAGAAATCGCTACCTTCGTCGTAATCCACCGGACCGGTGTATATGCCTGACTGTTTCCACAGATCGATTTTTCTGGCAAACTCGTCTGTAGAAGGAAGAGTAGTGTACACATATGCCGGCATTCCCTCCCGAAACTGGCTTTTATGGAAAATCGTGCCTGCAAGCGAGTCAGAAAGCTGCGCCTCAGCCTCACCTTTGCGCTTGTCCACTATTATCTTGGTTATGCCGTGGTTACGGGCTGTAATAGAATCGGTGATATAATTCTCGAACTCAGAATATGTAACTTTTTTCCTTACTGAATCGTCATCAAGATAGAACATGCCGAAAAGAACCAGAAGTATGAACGCATACATCCAGTACATGCTGAATTTGATCTGAGGACGTTTTTTATTGCCGGTAGGCGGTTTTATATCTGCCATGTCTGATTGAAATTCTGGGATGTGATGTGATGATGTATATGGGTCCTGGAAGATCCCTCATTAATACATGCCGTTCAGTCAAGATCGGGTATCTCGGCTATCAGTGAATCGCTCCAAAGCTCTTCCAGATTATATAGATTGCGTTGCTCGGGAACAAACACATGTACAAGCGTAGAGCCATAGTCGATCACGATCCAGCTCGCGTTGCGGTAACCGTCGTAATTGTACGGCTTTATGTGGGCTTTCTCAAGAAGTTCCTCACGCACGTTGTCTGCAATCGCAGCCACTTGCTGAGGTGTGCGTCCCTCGCATATTATAAACTCGTGTGCCGGGGCAGACTCTATACGGCTAAGATCCATTATAGTGATCCCCTTTCCTTTCTTATTCTGTATTGCTTCTACTATAAGCGAACGGGGAGACACTGCAGCTTCCCGTGTCGTGGTCTCTGTATTTTTTACTGCTGTTTCTGACATTCGTGATAAATAGTTTTTCAGTTCCTGACTATCATTGTAAACGTACCTGTATGCGGTTCAGGAACTTTTTTTCAAGATGCAAAGATAATTATTTTTTTATTAGCGTTCATTTAAAAATTTTTAAACGGACGTCAAGAGAACCGCCCCTGACATCAATTGCCGAAAGGCCTGAAAAGGCGTCTCTTGATCATATAACAAAAATGAAGCCAAAAAGTCTGCCGCAATGCTGACAAAGGTTAAAAAACACCTGTATCCGCGGGTGATATTACTGCCGCATCACTCGAATCGGAGAATCTTTACAGGAGACAGACGGCTTATCATACCTGCCGGCAGAAGCATCAGGGCATATGACAGCACAATTATACCCGCATTCAATGCGAGCCAGCTCCATATGTTGAATTCGACCGGCACAGATGTGAGATAGTACGACTCCGGATCAAGCGGCAGCAGATGCCAGCGAGCCTGGATCCAGATCACAAGCAGGCCGAGCACATTACCGATTGCCAGACCTGAGAATATGACCCTTGCTCCAAGCCGCATGAAGATCCCCCTTATCTGGCTGTCGCATGCACCGACCGATTTCAGGATACCCACCATCCTGACCCGTTGCAATATGAGGATTATCACACAGGTTATCAGCATGAAACCGCTCACACAGCCCATCAGAATCAAAATTACCACCACATTCGTGTCAAGCAATGCAAGCCAGTTGAAATAAGCGGCTCCCGTAGTCAGCACGCTGTTTACAGCCATCGCCTCTGATATCCGGCCATCGCCATAAGCATCCATCAGCGCACTCTGGAGTTCATGTGCAAACGGTGCGATCGCGCCCACATCAAGACCGCTTATCTCCAGACGGTCTCCCCTCCCGGCATCAAACCCGTGAAGTTTCGCTATTGTTACATAAGGGGCAAAAACTATCGCCTCGTCATAATCCCCGAAACCGCTTGAATAAATGCCTGTCACCTGGAAACGACGTGGCCTGACGACACCATCCTTGATAAAATATGCGTCTACCTTATCATCAAGGGAAAGGCCGAGGCGATCAGCTGTTTTCCGAGATATCACAATGCCGTTCGGCACAGAATCGGTCACCAGTCTACCTTCTTTCAATACCGATTTCATAAAAGCGTCATCACCCCCCTCTCCGACCGCCCTGAATTCCAATCCCTGGAAATTATCGGCCGTCTTCAGCATTCCGGTTTCTGACACGGACAGCGCCACAGACAGACTGTTGTTTATCCCACAGCGTGCTCCTGCATCCTCCACCGCCTGTTTAATACCCTCCTCATATGTCATGCCCGTATTATCGGAACCATAAAAAGCCTGCAACGGCATGACGCTTATCTGGGCATCGAATCCCATGATCTTACGGGTTATCTCGCTTTTGAAGCCTCCGACAACAGCTATTGAAAGCATCATCACGAAAAAAGCCATGGCGACTCCCGCAATGGCCACGATTATGGCCGGCGAGAATTTCCGGTTCCTGCCATCCCTGAGCGAAAGACGATTGCTTATAAATGAACTGACTGACATATTTATCTTAATACAAAAACCCACCTGCGCCACCGTAATTAGGAACAAAGCTACGAATATTTAATGTAACCGACAAAATCAAAGCGGCATGTTGTTTTGTTAATAATGTAAATAATTAACGTTTCAACCGATGAAGATCCATCTTGACAATATCAGAGGCATCATACCATGCTGTTTTACAATGGCATTGCTTTCCGTATGTGGCGGAGTGTCACATGCTGATGAGCCAGCGGACTCTATCGTTGGCATATCGCCGGAAATTGCGAGACATGAGGCGCAAGCCGACTCTATTTCACCGCTCGTAATAGAAAATGAGCCTGCCACAAGCATTATCGATACCAATATTCCCGAAGAGATCGCGCAAGAAGAGTCTTATGATCCACCGGAAGCTCCCAAATTGGGAGTTGACGCGCCATACAGTTCCCGCGACACTATCGCCATCATAGAAGGGCATCCGCGCTCCATCTATTCCCAGCCACTGTCATGGACCGGGAGCGATCCCTGGTGGCACGGCATGTGGATAAACACTGCCGTGGTGACCGGCGCCTATATAGCCACACTGTTCGTGCTCGAATGCCTCCCTGAGGATGCCACGGCATGGAACCGCGCCGACATCACCGGTGTGCCGTTCTATAAAAGATGGTTCCGTAATATTTTCAAGAAAGGGCCTGAATGGGACCACGACAAGTTCATGTTCAACTGGGTGCTCCATCCCTATGCGGGCGCCGCGTATTTCATGTGCGCGCGCACCTGCGGATTCAATTTCTGGCAGTCGATGCTCTACAGCGCCATGATTTCCACAGTCGGATGGGAATTCGGCATTGAGGCATGTATGGAAAGGCCTTCATATCAGGATCTTTTCGTCACACCTCTCGTCGGCAGTGTGATAGGCGAAGGATTTTACCGCCTTAAACGCCTGATAGTCGACCGGAATTACGAAATTATGGGATCCCCTTATATCGGACACATACTCGCTTTCTTCCTGGATCCGGTAAATGAAGTTATCGGATGGCTAAGCCCAGGCACATGCCGCACCATAGGACCGGGATGCCTACAGTCGCAGCCACTTCTCATACCGAATCCGGCTCCCGGTTATTCCCCGTCGCTCGGAATCTCATTTTCTGCGACATTCTGACAGGACGGCATACCCCTGCTGATCCATCATCCGCCTGCCGAAGCCACAAGCCATGATGCGCCCGCAAGGTACTTCCTGGCAGTGGCGGCTATCTGTTCCGGCGTTATGGTATGAAGTAGTTTCATGCGTTCGGCCGTATTGTTAGCCTCCGGCCCGAAACTGTCAATGAAAATCCAATGGTCCATTATTGAGAACGGGGAATCAAACATATTTGCGATCTGACTCATCATGGTATTGCGTATTATCCCAAGCTCCTCCTCATCGGGCGGATTAGTCGAAAGACGCTCTATCTCATTGCGTATTTCACGCTTGACATCTTCGAGATACCGGTTGTCGGCCTCGCATGCTATGTTGATGAACGACCCTTCCATATATGATGACAACACGGCTGAAATTCCATAAGTGTATCCTTTCTCCTCCCTTATCACACTCATGAGTCTGCTGCCGAAATATCCACCGAGGGCAAAAACCGTCACCTTCAGCAGATGATAATCGGGATGTCCCATAGGGATCGCCGGTATCGTCACTCGCAATGCTGTCTGCAGTGATCCTTCCAGATGCATGTGCCGGACGGCTTCAGCTGGAGCAGAATCAGGTGGCAGAATACGGCGTGTAATTCCGTCGCTGTCGAAATGTATGCCGCACACCATGCGCATGATCTTGTCAAGAAGTTCCTCACCGATCATACCGCTGACATAGACCTTCGGCACTCTCCCCTTTATCAGCCTGCGGTACATCATGATCACATCGTCACGCGTTACTTTCCGGTATTCCTCTCCGCTGACGAACCTGCTTCTCGGATGATTCTCGCCGAAAACCAGTATATTGGAGCCGATCTGCGCAAGCGTCTTCACCTTTTTTAAAGAAAGTTCCGCGGCTGATGCCCGTTTCTCTTTCAGAGGCGCAAGCGTTTCATCTGGAAACGACGCATTCTCTATTATCTCACCTACAACCGGCAATATCTCATCGGCCGTATGGTTCAGCATATAGATGTTGAATAGTGTGGCATGCTGTCCGGCATCCACATTTACCCATGCGCCGCAAGTCTCGAAAATATCTGAAATCTCTGCCCCGCCACGGCTATCGGTACCCTCAGTAAGCATCTGGCACATCAGGTTGTATGCAGCACAATCGTCTACATCCACGCTCCCCGCACCCCAACAGAATGTGATGCGGTTCACTGGCTGAACACCACTGTCAAGCAGTACAAGCTCCACACCGTTTGAAAGCACTGTTCTTGTAACTTCCGGCAACTGCTTCGCTTCGATCTGCCTTATTTCCGGTGCATTGATCCTGTCCGGTTCCATAGTCAATTATATCAGGAAAGTGTTTTTAAGTAATCCTGTGCGGCCGCGAGATCTGCCGGGGTATCAATTCCGATTGTCTTGCAATCGCTTACCCCAACCTTTATACGGTATCCGTTCTGGAGCCAGCGCAACTGTTCGAGTGACTCCGCTATCTCAAGCGACGATTGCGGCAATGATGTTATGCGTCCGAGCACATCTGCCCTGTAGGCATACATGCCTATATGGGTGTAATACTGCATATGCGACGGCCATAGCTCCCGCTCTAAGCCACGCAGATACGGAATCACGGATCTGCTGAAAAGCATAGCGAATCCATTGGCATCCACTGCAACTTTAGGTGAATTAGGATTTTCAAGAGCTGCATAGGCCCCATCTGCAGGGAAAGGACGCACAAGTGTCGCGATCTGTGTCGCATCGTCAGTGAAACAGTCCATAATCTGTCTCAGTTGCGACGGATCTATGAATGGCTCGTCACCCTGGATATTGATAATGACCTCGGCATCACTCCCGCACAGTTCGTATGCTTCACGGCAACGGTCAGTACCGCTACGGTGATCGGGAGATGTCATTACTACATTTCCCCCGAAAGATTTCACAGCCTCCTCTATCCTGTTGTCATCCGTCGCTACCCAAACCTCGGGCAACACTTCCGAAACCCTGCGGTACACACGCTCTATCATAGGCATCTCCCCGAGCATCGCCAAAGGTTTACCGGGAAATCTCGTGGATGCATATCGGGCAGGTATGATACCTACGAACTTTAAAGGTCTTTCCATTCTATATCTTTATCTGAGATTTCACATAGACGCATCAGCCGCCGCACGCGCCTTTCCAAGTCCATCAAGCACTGCAACTGTTGCCGCCACAGGATCCTCCTGCCCGACCAGTTCACCGGACATCGCCACACCGGCGACTCCAGCCTTGAAAAGCTCCACAAGGCTATCAGAAGTGAAGTCACCGGCAGCCACAATATGGAAACTGATGTTGTCAGCGATAAGTTTCTGTGCCAGATCTTTATAAAAGGCATCACGGTCAGCCCGTTCCTCGGGCGCCGGCACCGTCACGTAATCCACATCAAGACCGGCAAGATTCTTAATCTCGTCGTATGAATGCGCCCCGACACCGATCACAGCATTCGCCCCGAGACGTTCACGCGCCGCCATGACGCTTGCCCGTGAATTGTCGTGCATGAAAAGACCGTGCACTTTCATCTCCTCCACAAGATCAAGATCATCCTCTATAATGAAAAATGCTTCTTTTTCCTGGCACATAGGCACGATCTCCATCGCCACGTCACGTCTGGCACTTTCATCACCCGCAAATCCGTTCTGTGCAAGCTGAATCCAGCGGCATCCGCCTTCAAGAACCATCTGAACTTCTTCCGGAACAGAAAAGCGGGAAGATACTGTAGTTATAAATTGTAACATCGTCTAATGCATTTAATGACTGCAAATATAACAAATATTCGGCGAAACATAATAGCGAAAGTCGCCCGCAGGGCGGTTCGCGGTGGCGAAGCCAATT
>CADFRV010000092.1 GCA_902836725.1 Muribaculaceae bacterium | reverse complement strand
AATCCAGTTCAAGCGTGCTTACAAGTTTCAATACCTGGTCTATAGGCATACCGTATCTCAGCACACCGGAAATCAGTTTAGCATAGTTCCAGTATTCGGGATTGAATTTGTCGCTCAGTCCTTCAATAGTGGTCTTGTAACCGCGTTTGTTTACGAACTGGAAGTCATAACGCTTGTTCCCGTCTGCATCCACAGCCTTTATTATTTTACCATGGCTTACTGATTTCGGACAGAATATTCCATCCTCGTCATCCGCAAGTCCGGTAAAGATCTCATACGGACGTCCGTCGCGCAATCCGACAAACGCGATCCATTTCTCTTTATTGTTCTGGAAACGCACCACATCAGCCTCAAGTTCGTTAGGCCGTTTTATCACATGAGGATGCAGGCCGTCCGACTGTGATGAAGCCTCTGGAGCACTCTTCTTTTTATTGTTCTCAAGTGCGACAAGCACACCGGAACGTGATCCGTCGCGATACACCGTACAACCTTTGCAGCCAGAGCGCCAGGCCTCGACATACAGACGGTTCACCAGTTCTTCGCTGACATCACTTGGCAGATTTATGGTAACAGAGATAGAATGGTCCACCCATTTCTGAATGCGTCCCTGCATCTTTACTTTTTCAAGCCAGTCAACATCGTTTGATGTGGCGCCGGCATATGGTGACTTGGCAACCAGAGCGTCAAGCTCCTCCTGCGTCATGCTGTCACGGCGTTCTATCCCATTTACCTTCATCCATTCCAGGAACTTCGGATGATATACGATATATTCCTCGAAAGCATCTCCGGTCTCGTCTACATAATCCACCCTCACTTCCGTATCGTTCGGATTCACCTTACGGCGGCGTTTGTAAACCGGAAGAAAGACAGGTTCTATCCCGGAGGTTGTACGTGTCATCAGACTCGTGGTTCCGGTGGGAGCGATGGTGAGACATGCTATATTGCGGCGCCCGTAGCGAACCATATCCTCGTACATCTGCATGTCCTGCTCCTTAAGACGCAGCATAAACGGATTGTTCTTCTCCCGTTCGGCATCGAAAATCTCAAACGCGCCGCGCTCTTTTGCCATATTTACCGATGAACGGTATGCTGCCAGCGCCAGACGGCGGTGTACATTTACAGAGAAGTCTGTAGCCTCGGGAGTTCCGTAGCGAAGCCCCATTGCGGCTATCATATCACCTTCGGCAGTCGTCCCCACACCTGTGCGGCGCCCTTTGAGTGTTTTTGCACGGATCTTCTCCCACAGATGACGTTCCGGACCTTTGACCTCTGAGGTCTCGGGATCGGCGTCTATCTTGGCGAGAATCGCATCTATTTTCTCCATTTCGAGATCGATAATGTCGTCCATGATGCGTTGAGCCTTTCCTATATGCTCCTCAAACATATCAAAATCGAATTCAGCCTGCGGAGTAAACGGATTCTTCACATAACTGTAAAGATTTACAGCGAGTAAACGGCAAGAATCATACGGGCACAACGGAATCTCACCACATGGGTTTGTGGAGATGGTACGGAAACCGAGGTCGGCATAACAGTCTGGCAGCGACTCTCGTGTTATCGTATCCCAGAAAAGCACTCCTGGCTCGGCTGATTTCCACGCATTATGGATGATCTTACCCCAGAAGGCTTTTGCATCGATCTCCTTGACAGTCTCAGGATTATCGGAATCAACCGGAAATGTCTGGCGGTATGGAGCGCCGGACATAGCAGCTTCCATAAACTCATCGTCGATCCTTACGCTGACATTGGCTCCTGTAACCTTCCCCTCGGTCATCTTCGCATCGACGAAAGCCTCGCTGTCAGGATGCTTCACAGAGACAGTAAGCATCAGGGCTCCTCGCCTTCCGTCCTGAGCCACCTCACGTGTGGAATTGGAATAACGTTCCATAAACGGCACCAGACCTGTAGAAGTCAATGCCGAGTTCTTTACCGGCGTACCCTTCGGGCGGATATGGCTGAGGTCATGGCCGACTCCGCCACGACGTTTCATCAGCTGCACCTGCTCTTCATCGATACGGATAACACCGCCATACGAATCCGGATTGCCGTCCAGACCTATCACAAAACAGTTTGACAGCGAACCTACCTGATAGCTGTTTCCTATACCTGACATGGGACTGCCCTGCGGCACGATATATCTGAAGTCTTTCATATAACTGAAAACTTCGTCATGACTCATAGGATTAGGGTATTTCGCTTCGATACGCGCTATTTCCGATGCTATACGGTGATGCATGTCATCTGGGGTAAGCTCAAAAATATTGCCGAAAGAATCTTTCAGGGCATATTTGCTTACCCATACGCGGGCAGCCAGTTCGTCGCCGTCAAAGTATTTCAAACTTGCGGCATATGACTCGTCATAACTGTAAACTCGTTTATCCACTGCGAAGATAGTTTTATCGTTAGATTGGTATTAATCGGTGAATTAATTAACAATCGGACTTGCCCGCCATATTTGCGGGCAAGCACGATTGTTTGGCAGTTTGGAAAAGATTGCCATTTGAAATACACTGCAAACTTCGGAATTTTCCCGCGTTCGACCAAACTGAAACGTCTAATTTCACACAATTGTTGATAAGTTTTCCGCCAAACGGCTCTACAGCCTCCACAGCCCCGTCTTATCAACATGTCAGTTTACCAAACTGACAATTATCCACAGACAAAAAAATTTGCGCCCGGAACCTTTAGAAAGGTCTGCGGACGCAAATATTATGCAAAGAATTTCTACTGTGTCTGTTTATTTGGACGCTTTGGCTACTTCCCAGTCTTTGGCGAATTCGTCAAGAACCATACGGATATTCTTGCCGAGACGCACATAGTCTGCCTCGTTCAGATTCGCCAGTGAAACTCGTATGCTCCATCTCGGACCATCAAAACCATCGCCATTGAGCACCACACATCCTGTTTCAGAGGCCAGACGGAAAACAAAAGCCAGAGGCGAATATGTGTTGTTGATGAAATCCGCGAATTCTTTTCCGTGAAGTTTCTCTGCCCAGACCATCATGTCTATCTCGGAGTAATAATCGGCACGCAACGCATCTGCAGGCATTGAGAAACCGAAATTCTTCCATAGCGCATCATACCTGTCATGTATGAGTCTGATTATACGTTCATGATAGGTACCGTTCTCATCCATCAGACTGCCCAGAGACATAAGCGACATCTGAATCTGCTGCGGAGTTGAAAGACCTGCGGTGTGATTCAATGCGATCAGACGGCTCTCGGCAACCATGCGGTCGATGAATTTCAGCCCTGGCACATCAAGCGTAAGGGAGGAATAACGGGTATTGAGCGCAGATTTCTTGTTTTCAGGCAATTTGCTGATCAGATCGTCAAAAATATTCTTCTCGCTTACTGCGGTAACTGCAATACGCCACCCTGTGGCTCCGAAATATTTCGAATAGCTGTAACAGGAAGCCGTGTTATACGGAAGATCCGCTATCAGACTGCGATAACCGCGCACGAAAGTCCCGTACACATCATCGGAAAGGATCATCAGATTCGGATTGTCCTTTACCACATCCTGAAGAGCTTTTACCGTATCGGGCGATATGGCATAGCTCGGCGGATTCGACGGATTGGTCACGAAGAGCATCTTATACTTGGGATCACGCAGACGCTCTATGTCTTTAGGATCGTATTGCCATGTGTGCAGCCCGTCGGGCGTCATTACGTCGGCTCGCACATTGAGCACATCATAATTGAATTCACTCAACTGGGGAATTTCTATGTACGGAGTGAATACCGGGACCATTATGGCGATCGAGTCGCCTTTTTCGAGAAGGAAATTCTGTTTCAATACATCGAAGAAATAGCACATCCCTGCCGTTGAACCCTCTACTGCAAAAAGGTCAAACACATTGTCTTTAGGTGGATTGCCGGCACAAATAGCCCAGTCGAGATATTTCTGGATGATCTTCTCCGTATATTCCAGAATTCTTGGAGGGGTGGGATAATGATCTCCCACTATTCCTCCGGCCCATTCGGAAACAAGGCTGTCACCGTCGGCGGAAAGTTCCATCAGACAATACTCATATGCCTTGCTGAGAAATTTTACACCCGGCATTGAGGCATTTTCGCGGAGCCAGGTTTCAAAACGCACCGAGATACCCTCTTTCTGAGGCACACCGGCTATGCCTTCAGGCATATTGAAATTGAGACGGCATTCTGTCATGGCAAACATGCCGAGTGCGAAAAACGCATCGCGGGATTCGGTAGCCACCCAGTTGGGATTGCCACGGCCTGCATTGAGCATTGTATTGGCGTCGCGTTTTACTTTCTCATTAGCCATCGCGATTATACGGCCTTTTAACTCGAACGGAGATAATCTCGAGAGTTCTTTGTCGAGCGGGGAATTGATCAGATTGTCCATAGAACTGAACTAATTGTTAATTATGTTGATATACGAGTAGCACAACTTATTTCGTATTTTCACTTAAATATTTTCGCCGTTTCATCTTAATAATGAAGTATCTTTTGGCTCACAGCTGATAAACAGGTAAAAAAGCGCTATAACGGCGCCAATTGTAACATAGAACCTGCCAATTAATCATATGCGAGATACGTTTTACGACTCAATCTAAAAACAATGACTGATGAAATTTGGTTTTAGCACTATTTCATTAAAAATTGTCTAACTTTGCGATAAATAGCTCTCCTTACACAACCGAGAGTGTTTTCTGATTATTAATTATTCCAAATATTGATTATGCGACACTCAACCGAACCAGCAGATTACTTTATAAAACGGAAGACAATAAGAAAATACACCGACCAGGATGTATCCGACGCACTCATTGAGTCGCTTCTTGAGCAAGCCGCCCACGCACCAACAACCGGCAACATGCAGCTATACAGTGTCATTGTAACCAGAACTCCTGAAGCGCGCAAAGCCCTCTCCCCTCTTCATTTCAATCAGCCACAGATAACGAGCACCCCTGTGGTACTTACATTCTGCGCCGATTTCAACCGTTTCTCTGAATGGTGCACGAATCGCCATGCAGAGCCATGTTATGACAATCTGCAATCATTCATGGCGGCAGCTATAGATACAATCGCGTTTGCTCAGCAATTCAATACTGTCGCCGAATTGGCCGGTCTTGGAGTATGCTGGCTCGGCACCACCACATATAACGCTCCGCAGATAGCTGAACTTCTGCATTTACCGGAACTGGTGGTACCTATGATAACACTGACCGTAGGATATCCGGCAGAAGAGGGAACCGACGTAGGACGTCTTCCTGTCTCGGCTCTCATACACAAAGAACAATATGAGCCCTGGACACCGAAACTGATCAATGACAGATATGCCGAAAAAGAAGCACGCGAGGATTCACTGCAATTCATCAAAGAGAATGGGAAACAGACATTGGCACAGGTTTTCACAGACATAAGATATCCGCGCGCAAACAATGAACACTTTTCCGATGTTTTCTCAGACTTCCTCAAAAAGAGCGGATTTATGAAATAATAAGCGCATCATAACTACAAAATGGCCCATCTGTATTTTTTAACACAGATGGGCCATTATTTTACCCATGACGATACTACTTTTGGATGTGATTATAAACCGAAAAACATTCTGAACATGGGAACTACTTTCATCATCACTCCACACGTAATCAACACCATCAACTCCTTGCCTGTAGAAGAACGCATTGCAATCACAGCAGCCCTCGCCGGAGAAATGATCCTCGGCACCGATTCTACATCTTCTCTTACCCCAATACAAGAAATAATATTTTCGATGATAAGACAATATGTGCGCCGTGACACCGAACGTTTCGCCGATACACTCGGTCATGCAAACAGAAACGCCGGACAGTACCAGGACCATCCGGCGTTATGATATCAAATAACCAGACGATTATTTTTTCAGTGATTCGAGAGACGCACGCAATGACGCGAGTTTCTGTTCGGCATCAGCTTGCTTACGGCGTTCAGCCTCCACCACAGCTGCCGGAGCCTTCGCTGTAAACCGCTCATTGGAAAGTTTCTTCATTACAGATGCAAGGAAACCTTCGTAATATTCTATGTCGCGTGTCAGACGGGCAATCTCGGCCTCCACATCCACCGCACCTGCCAACGGCACGTTATATTCCTGTGTACCTATGAGGAACGATGCGGCGGAAGCGTCTTTGTCGCAATTGGCACGTATTTCCGAAAGATTGGCCATCTTGGAAACAAGAGCACACAATCCTTCAGGAGAAGGTGCATCGCCATTCACCACACATAACGCAAGTGTCTCACGCGGAGAAATCCCCTTCTGGGCGCGTACAGCGCGCACAGCGGTTATGATTTCCTTCACATTATCCATTGAAGCGATAATATCATCGGCACCTTCTGTCTCAAATTCTTCGGCTGACAATGTGGAATACATGATCGACTCACCTGCGCGACGCTCGGCTATGTTCTGCCAGAGTTCCTCGGTGATAAACGGCATGAAAGGATGCATCAGTTTGAGGAGAGCCGAGAAGAAACGGAGGGTAGCATCAAGAGTTGAGGCTGCCACAGGTTCCCCATATGCAGGTTTTACCATTTCTAGATACCATGCCGAGAATTCATCCCAGAACAGACGGTAAATCGCCATCAGCGCCTCAGATATACGGAACTTCGACATAAGCTCGTTGACTTCGGCGATCGTCTTGGACAGGCGGCCAGAGAACCAGCGCACTGCAGTCTCGCATTCCGGAGTCATCTTTATCTGGTCACTGACCTCCCAGCCTTTGACAAGACGGAACGCATTCCATACCTTGTTGCAGAAATTACGTCCGGTCTCACAAAGTTTGTCATCAAACAGTATATCGTTGCCTGCCGGTGCCGACAGCATAAGTCCCATGCGCACACCGTCTGCACCATATGTCGCGATCAGATCAAGCGGATCTGGAGAGTTGCCGAGCTGCTTGCTCATCTTGCGTCCGAGTTTGTCACGCACAATGCCTGTGAAATACACATTTTTGAAAGGTTCCTTCCCCATGTATTCATACCCGGCAATGATCATGCGCGCCACCCAGAAGAATATAATGTCAGGGCCGGTAACTAGATCGGCTGTCGGATAATAATATTTGATTTCGGGATTTCCCGGTTCAAGAATACCATTGAACAGAGAAATAGGCCAAAGCCATGAACTGAACCAGGTGTCAAGGCAATCCTCGTCAGGACGGAGATCTGAAAGCTGAAGATCTCCGTTGCCGGTTTTGGCGCGCGCGGCTTCCAGAGCCTTTTCCGGTGTCTCAGCCACCACATATCCCCCTTCCGGAAGGAAATATGCCGGAATTCTATGACCCCACCAGAGCTGACGGCTTATACACCAGTCTTTGGTATCTGTCATCCAGTGACGGTAAGTATTCTTGAATTTGGCAGGATAGAACTGAATGTCGCCATCCATCACAGCAGCGAGGGCAGGCTTCGTAAGCTCGTCCATCTTCAGGAACCACTGCATTGAGAGTTTCGGCTCAATGACCACATTTGTACGTTCGGAATATCCTACCTTGTTGTCATAGTCCTCTATCTTCTCCACAAGACCTTTTGCCTGAAGGTCTGTGATTATTTCTCGGCGCACATCAAAACGGTCATGGCCGACATACATGCCTCCTGCTTCTGAAATAGTACCGTTGTCATTGAAGATATCTATGACAGGGAGATTATATTTCTCACCGAGCATATAATCGTTCACATCGTGTGCGGGAGTTACCTTAAGGCATCCTGTACCGAACTCCATTTCCACATATTCGTCCATGATGATAGGCACCGCGCGGCCTACAAGGGGAACTATGACTTTCTTCCCCTTCAGCCATGTATAACGCTCGTCATTAGGGTTCACGCAAACCGCTGTATCACCGAGGATGGTTTCCGGGCGCGTTGTGGCAACCACGATATAACGGTCCGGCTCACCCTCCACATAATAGCGGAGGTGATAGAGCTTGGAATGTTCATCGTGATATATAACCTCCTCATCGGATAGTGCTGTCAGTGCGGCCGGATCCCAGTTTACCATGCGCACTCCGCGATATATCAGTCCTTTGTTATACAGATCGCAGAACACCTTTATAACACTCCGCGACCGTATGTCGTCCATTGTGAAAGCCGTGCGGCTCCAGTCGCAGGAGGCGCCGAGCTTACGGAGCTGCGACAGAATAATGCCGCCGTGATGCTCGGTCCAGTCCCATGCATGGCGGAGAAACTCCTCACGGGTGAGATCAGTTTTCTTTATCCCCTCTTTGGCAAGTTTAGCTACCACTTTCGCCTCTGTGGCTATTGAGGCGTGGTCTGTGCCCGGTACCCACAATGCGTTCTTGCCCTCCATACGTGCCCTGCGCACAAGTATGTCCTGAATGGTTTCGTTGAGCATATGGCCCATATGAAGCACTCCGGTTACATTTGGGGGAGGAATTACTATGGTGTACGGTTCTCTGCCGTCTGGTTCTGAATGAAACAGATTGTGTTCCATCCAGTAAGCATACCATTTGTCCTCAACCTCCGCAGGGTTGTATTTAGTTGCCAGCATGATAATATTGTTATATATTTCGTTTCAATGATTTTTTCCGCGCAAAATTACGAAAAAAACCTTGCATTACGTAACTTTGTTCCCGGAAATCATCTGACCATCAGAAATAGTTAGCCATCGGGGATATTGGAACCATAAATTTATGCGCCGCAGGTTGTCAACAGTTCCTCACCCCGCGCTTAAGAAAAAACGGATCATAAAATGGCACATTTAGTAAATAAGAAATACCTCCTTCCGTTTGTATTGATCACATCCCTGTTTTTCATGTGGGGATTCGCAAGAGCGATTCTCGATGTGCTCAACAAACATTTTCAGGAAGCGCTTTCCATATCTATCACACAGTCATCCCTTATCCAGGCCACCACATATTTGGGATATTTCCTGATGGCGCTTCCCGCCGGAATTCTGATTACACGGCGGGGATACAGGTATGGTGTTGTGACCGGCCTTCTGGCATTCGGCATAGGAAGCCTGATGTTTATCCCGGGGGAGGCCATCATGTCATTCGAGGTTTTTCTTGTAGCCTTATTTATAATCGGATGTGGACTTGTAATGCTTGAAACGGCGGCAAACCCGTATGTAGCCGAACTCGGTGCTCCCGAGACCGCTCCGAGCCGGTTGAATCTCGCACAGTCATTCAACGGACTTGGCTGCATATTGGCACCTGTAATCATCGGAGGACTTCTTTTCTCAGAGGACAGCGCCGGAGTATCTTTACCATATACAGTTATGGGGATCTCGGTTCTT
>CADFRV010000091.1 GCA_902836725.1 Muribaculaceae bacterium | reverse complement strand
CTGCTGTGTGAGCGTTGAGCCATAGCCGCTGTTAAGCAGCGCCACCAGACCGGCATATGAGGCGACAGCCCCGGCCGAGGGGTGGCGGAAGGCTTCCACTATTCCGGCACTCAGCAGAATCACGCCTGTTATGAGCAAAAATGTAGCCATAATTCTTTGCTGTAAAATAGAGTTATAGACCGCTCTGTCCGCGATATCGGAGTGTCTGCATGAGGAGGCTCTCCGGCAGCATCACCGGTTTATAATCAGAACATCCCTGTAAGGAGCATGGCCTTTTCTGACATCACAAATTTAAGTTTTTTCGGCCAATCGCCCGCCATCTTTATTATTTCTTCACACTTTTTCCCGAATCTTAAGGCGTTATACAACATGCGGTGTTCCGGTAGGGAAACGCGGCAGACGGGTGTCTTGCAAATGTTAAACAGGAGATTAATTTTTTTGTATAAATATGAAAAAACTGTAAATTTGCGGTGGGTCATCAAACAGTTTGTATGGCTCCGACGCTATAGGGGTATATCTAAAAGTGACCATGCAGAAGGAATTTGAGAAGATTTTCAAAACCTATTTCGCACCGGTGAAAAACTTCGTCAGGAAGTTGGTAAAGTCTGAGGATGATGCTGAAGATATCGCGCAGGATGTGTTCACTCAGCTTTGGGCCAAGCCTGATGTGTGGCATGATAATCCCGAAATCGACAGATATATATACAGGATGGCGCGTTATCAGGCGCTTGACTGCATAAAAATACAGGTAAACCGGTTTGAGAGGGGATTGGTGGACGCACCTTTGCATGAGGTGGAGAAGGTAAGCTCCGAGCTGTCTGCCGTCGATCCTATCATCTGCGATGAAGCGGAACTGCTGTTGCGCATGGCTCTCGACCGTATGCCGGAAAAGCGCAGGGAGATCTTTTCCATGTCGCGGTTCGAGGGGCTTAGCCATAAAGAGATCGCCGAACGTCTGGGACTCTCGGTGCGCACAGTGGAAAGCCATATCTACAGCGCTCTCTCAGCCTTGAAATCGGTTTTCCCCCAATACGAGAAATCGCCTTCAGACGCATAAGTAAGCCTGTTGTATGTTTTATGCGGAATAATTTTCATGACTTACTTAACCCTCTGAGGTGATTATCCCAGAGGAGAGCGGCGCACGGAAGGGCGCGGGAGGCTGTAGCGTGATGCCACATCCTCAAGCTGCTTGCGGAAAGCGTATGCTACCGACCCTGTGAAATAAAGCGGCAGCGTGCCGTGGGACACTTCCGGCTTTTCCTGCCGGCTGTACAGCATTATGTTACGTTCGAAGAAAAGGGTGAATCCGGTGACGACAATGTGTTCGATTTCCGGACAGTCGATATGTTCGCTCAGGAATGGGGCGAATGTAGCCATGAAACTGTTTGGCGGGGTGTCACCCTCTGCCGGGCGGTAAACGCGGCGTATCAGTTCGTCGTATCCGTATGGGTACCGCCTGTGGAATTCCCTGCATATTGCCTCGGGGAGTATCTCCTTGAGCACATCGGCCACAAGCGTCTTGCCGAGCCATGCGCCTGACCCCTCGTCGCCCAGGATGTAACCGAGCGGCGGCACATTGCCGATAATCTTTTCACCGTCGAAAAGGCAGGAGTTGGCTCCCGTGCCGAGTATGCATACTATCGAACGGATGCCGCGCGACATGGCCACGCATGCGCCGAGCATATCGCTGTCGACCGTGATCTCCGCGGCATGCGGCAATGCAGCGCCGAGCGCCTGCCGCATGGTGTGGCAGGCTTCTCCACGGCATCCCGCCCCGTAATACTCCACACTGCTGACAGCGATGTTTTCAGGGAGCTGCGGTATCAGATCCGTCTCGAGAATGGCACGCAATGTCGCGGCAGGCATTACCGAGGGGTTCATACCCGGGGTGAAGATATCCGCCACAGGTCTGTTCCCATCTGAAAGGCGCCAGTGTACTTTGGTGCTTCCGCCGTCTGCGATAAGTTTCATAGGGGGTGTCAGTAGAGATGGTATTCTTTTTTTGTTTTTTCAAATGCCGGGAGGTCCTTGTGCCAAAGCCGGTCTATATCCTCCACACGGTGCCTCTTGAAAAAGCCGGTGCGCACAGCCTTGCTTCCGCATACCTTGTCGAACATGCCGAAGCGTGCCGGTGACGCTCCTGCCGAGGCTTTGTGCGCCGGATACATCCTGGCGAGCTCCTGCATCACGTAGAACTGCACCAGGGTCAGCTCCGCCTTGTCGAAATCGGTGACGTAAACCTCCACGCCGTTGAGATCGGTCGCCTTTCCGAAGCCGTAATATGGTTTGTAGCTTATGGGCCGGAACATCACCCCCGGGAGCTGCAATGCGTTCAGATTGTCGGCCAGGTCGCGCCCGTTGATCCATGAAGCGGCGAATGTGCGGAAAGGCATGGTGTAGCCCACGCCGATGTTGAGATAGTCAAGTTCGCCCGCTATGCCGGTGGCGGGATAATAGACGGCTGTCTCGGCCGAGGGGATATGCGGGGAGGGGAGCACCCATGGCATGCCGGTGTCGGAGAAAAGCATGTCGCGGTTCCATCCTTTCATAGGCACTACGGTAAGTTTCAGTGGTTTGTCGGTGGAGAGCATCTTCTCTTCGTAGAGCAGGCGTGCCAGTTCGCCGGGGGTGAGACCGTAGATGTATGGTATCGGATACTGGCTTACGAAACTTATGCAGTCGGGTTCCGTAACCGGACCCTCCGTCTTGTTCCCTCCCAACGGATCGGGGCGGTCGAGCACCACGAACTCCTTGCCGAGCCGGGCACATTGCTCCATGGCGAGCCCCATCGTGGAGATGAAGGTATAGGAGCGGCATCCGTTGTCCTGGATATCATACACAAGCACGTCGATATCCTTCAGCATCTCGGGTGTGGGTTTGCGGGTGGCTCCGTAGAGGGAGTAAACTTTCACTCCGGTGGCCTTGTCGGTGGAGGCGGTCACCTTCTGGCCTGCCGGGATATCACCGCGCACGCCATGTTCCGGTGCGAATAGCGCCACCAGATTCACTTCGGGGCTTTCGTGCAGTATGTCGATGGTGGAGCGCAGGTCGTTGTCCACTCCGGTAGGGTTGGTGATCAGGCCCACACGTTTCCCCTTGAGTATGTCGAAATTGTTTTCGCGGAGCACCTCTATGCCGGGCTTCACTTTGGGATGGGCGGTGACGGCGAGGATAGCCGTAGCCGCGATAAGCCATGTCAGAAAACGTTTCATATCGTGGTGTAAATGCGTGTTTGTGCAGATGCTGTTGTGTTATAACGTGTTGCGGATCCCGAGGGTTCACCCCTCCTTTTTGCCGAAGGAGGGATCCACTTTTATGAGGTAGCATACGCCGATGGTGGCCACACAGCACACCATCGTCCAGATGAAGAAGGTGGTATAGTTGAATGTGTCGGCGATCCACCCTGCCGCCATCCCCGGGAGCATCATTCCCAGTGCCATGAATCCGGTGCAGATGGAGTAGTGGGCGGTCTTGAAACGGCCGTTGGAGAAGTAGATGAGGTAAAGCATGTAGGCTGTGAACCCGAACCCGTAGCCGAACTGCTCGACGAACACGCAGGCATACACTTCCCATATGGCCGACGGCTGCGCTATGGCTAGGTAGACGAATGTGAGGCATGTGAGCGACATGCTCCATGCCATCGGGTGCAACCAGTGGCGCAGGCCGTTGCGGGCGGCTACAAGACCGCCTACGATCCCCCCGAGCATCAGGCCGATAACGCCGATGGTGCCGTAGACCCATCCCACTTCGTCGGCTGTCAGGCCGAGTCCCCCTTTTTCCACCGGGTCGAGCATGAACGGGGTGATCATCTTCACGAGCTGTGCCTCGGGCAACCGGTAGAGGAGCATGAAGAGTATGGCTGTCCCTACCTGCGGCTTCCGGAAAAACTCTATGAAAGTCTCGGTGAATTCCCTGAAAACCTCGCTTCCCGAGCGTGGGGAGCGGAAGGTGTCTGAGGCGGGGCGTGGGAGTATGGCGCCGTGGTATATGGCGATCCCGGCGAAAAACAGGGCGAGGATTGCGAACACAAGTATCCACCCCGCTTTAGGATCGGCCCATGCCTCGCTCACGTGGGCGGCCACAATGACGAGCGCCCCCTGCCCGATGACCATTGAAATGCGGTAGAAAAGCGAGCGTATCCCCACGAACATGCTCTGGCGGTGCTCTGTGAGCGCGAGCATATAGTAGCCGTCGGCGGCGATGTCGTGTGTGGCCGATGCGAATGCCATCAGCCAGAATACCGCCAGGGTGGCCTGGAAGAATCCCGAGGCGGGGAGGGTGAAGGCGATAGCCGCCATGGCTATGCCGATGGTCCACTGCATGGCCAGCACCCACCATCTTTTGGTGCGGATGATATCCACGAAGGGGCTCCAGAACGGTTTTATCACCCACGGGAGGTAAAGCCACGCCGTGAAGAAGGCAAGCTCGGTATTGCTTATGCCGAGGCATTTGTACATCACTGTGCTGATTGTCATTACAGCCATATATGGCAGTCCCTCGGCGAAATAGAGTGTGGGGATCCACCACCAGGCGCGGTCGCTTTTTTTCGGTGTTCGTGACATCTGTTTAAGTAACTGTTCAATCGGTTGTATGGTATAGACGGGTTATCTCGGCATTGGGGAAATAATGGCGCAGGATTTCATGATAGCCGTATCCTTCCGCCCCCATCACGGCGGCGCCGATCTGGCACATGCCAACGCCGTGTCCCCATCCGCGCCCTTTCAGTATGAAGTCTCCCCCCGCGGTGCGTTCCACATTGAAGACCGACGAGCGGAGATGGCTTTCCGACAGCCAGCGGCGTATCTCGAGTTCCTTTCCGACGATGGCGCACCGGTGCGTGCCTTCCACAAGCAGGCGCACGATGTGGCCGGCGGGGGTGACCTGCAACGGCACGAGGGCTGTCACTTCCCCGAAGTCAATGCCGGAGCGCCGGCGCACCAGTTCTGACAGTTCCCGGGCGGTATAGCGCACTTCCCAACGGAAGAAATCAATGTTTTCCCGGTCGTAGTCGTTGAGCACCTGGTCGAGGATTGAGGTGTCGGCGGTGTCGCAGAACACTTTCCCTCCGTCATGGTCGGGCACATGTGTGAGGTATTCCTTCGGATCATCTTCCCAGCAGTTTTCAAAGCGCTCGCTGATGCCGCCGCAGCATTTGCTGAACCGTGCGTCGCACACCTCGCCGTGGTATGTCAGCGTTTCCCCGCGGGTGTCATCCACCGCCTGTGCCACTTCCGGCCGTGTCTGGCGTGTGATACCCTGATATCGCTGGCAATGGTCGTCGGCACAGACATCGAACTGTGTGTGGTCCTCGCGGTCGTACCATTTCACCAGCTCGTCCACCTCCCGGCCGTCGGGGAGCAGTGTGCGTTTCCATCCCCCCTTCTCGGCGCAGGTGTGCTTCCCGCGGTCAAGCAGCTGCCTCAGAAGCCAGCTCCGGCTCACCACGGCATGCGCCCTCAGTAATGCCCCGGATGCGGTGGCGCTCATTTCCGACGATATTACGCTTTTGAGATATTCCTCCAGGCCGATGGCGTTGACCGCTATGGCGTTGCCGGGCTTTCCGTCATCGGCCAATATGGCGAGGACGCCGCGGAAACGCTGGTTCTCATGGCGCTCCCAGTGGAACCCCACGCCTATGGTGACGCCGTGCAGTTCGAAGCTGCACCTGTGTGGGTCGGATGGGGTGCAGACAATCCCCGTGTCAGCGGTAGAGAATGTCCGTTCCCCGCTGACCGGTGTGCCATCCGGTGATGCGATGATGTATGTGCCGTGGAATGTCACCCTTATTTCGGGCGCGCTCATTATGCCGATGCTGATGGTCGGTTCTCTGTCGGTTCTCATATCACAAAGGTAAACATTTTTGGCGGTTGGAGGCATGGCCGGGGTTGTTTTTCAGATTTTCTTTCGTACATTTGTGTCCGTAAGCAAGACTTCGACATCATGAAAAAATACTACAGACTGGCGGTAGCGGCGCTGACGGTGTGCGCTGCTCTCAACGCCGCAGCCGATATCCCGCTGTCATACTATTCCTCAATACAGGGCCTGTGCGGGGCAGAACTTAAAAACGCCCTGTATGAACTTGTGGGCAACGATCCTGATATAAAGATGCTTTCCTACGGAAGCGGAAATCTGCACACATGGTGGGGATTCTATATCACCGACCGCAACGAGGACAATTCAGTGGTTGACAGGTACAGCAACGACATACGCTATTTCACGTCGCAGGGCAGTTCGGTAAGCGGCATGAACATAGAGCATTCTTTCCCGAAATCATGGTGGGGAGGATACGAGAACAACGCTTACAAGGACCTGTACAATCTCATGCCTTGCGAGGCCAAGATAAACAGCACCAAGAGCAATTATCCCATGGGGGTGGTCACCCGTCCCACAGCGGCGGGAAACAACGGATGCACCAGAGTGGGAGCCGGCGAATGGGACGGCAACTGGTGGGAGCCTGCCGACAAATGGAAAGGCGATTTCGCCCGCGGCTACATGTATATGGCCACCGCTTACCAGCAGTTCACATATTTGAGCGCACAGGCAAAGCAGATAATATCCACCGGGGCTTATCCGACCCTGTTGCCGAGAGCGTCGGAACTATATATAAAATGGGCGCTTGAGGATGATGTGACGGAAGCCGAGGCCCTGCGCAACGACCGCGTGCAGAACATACAGGGAAACCGCAATCCGTTTGTGGATTTCCCGAATCTGATGGAGTATATATGGGGCGACTCGGTGTCTACGCCGATCGACTTGCGTTTTACCCGCAAATCGGCGCCGGCCTACGGTGTGATTGACGGAACGGGTGGTGCTGCTGTCGTGATTTACGACAATACCCTTCTGGGGGATGACGGCGGTTTCACCGAAGAGATGGTGAATGCGCCTGCAAGCGGCTATCATGTATGGACGAATACCGCCCAGTACGGGTGGAAAGGCACCTCGTTCAGCGGAGGCGCGGTTGAGGCGGTGGCCGATCTTGTTGGACCGGAGACTGACCTCAGCCAGATGGTGTCGGCACGCATGTCGTTCGAGCATGCCGTAAACTATGCGTCTGTAGCTCCGGGAGAACAGTTCTCGGTCTTCGCCCGCGATGAAAACGGCGTCGACACACCGCTTGATGTGCCGGCGTGGCCTGCCGGCAACAGCTGGAAATTCAATTCATCCGGCAATGTGAGCCTCGATGCTTTCGCCGGCAAGAAGATAAGGATAGTATTCCGCTATGTCTCCGACAATGTGAAGTCGCCCACCTGGGAGATCAGGAATCTTAAGATCTCGGGACAGAAACGTATATCGGGAATAGAGATGATACAGCCGGGTCTCGATCCGGATGACAACAAATCCTGCCCGGCAGAGTATTATACTCTTGACGGACGCCGTGTGGATCCGTCCTTATACCGCGGCATCGTTATCCGCCGTCAGGGAACCTATGTGACTAAGGAACTGCTACGTTAAAAAGGGGGCAGATACGAAACGAATAAAGAAATTTGCCATGAAAGACCTTCTGTCGACAGTATCCATGTTCAATCTGGAGGGTACGGTCAGTGAAATCAAGCCGCTGGGATCGGGTCTTATCAATGATACCTATAAAGTGGTGACAGCCGGGACTGACGCGCCCGATTATGTGCTGCAGCGCATCAACCATGCCATATTCAGGGATGTGGATATGCTGCAGGACAACATAGATGCTGTCACCAGGCATATACGCGGAAAACTTGAGGCGCAGGGAGAAAAGGACATTGACCGCAAGGTGCTCCGGTTCATCCCCGCTGCTGACGGCAAGAGCTACTGGCACGACGGGGGAGATTACTGGCGCATGATGGTGTTCATTCCGCGTGCCACGACTTACGAGACTATCAATGCTGAGTTCTCGTATTATGCCGGAGCCGCGTTCGGCAACTTCCAGGCCATGCTTGCCGATATGCCTGATACGCTCGGGGAGACTATTCCCGATTTCCACAACATGGAGTTCCGCCTGCGTCAGCTGCGTGAGGCTGTGGCTGCCGATGCCGTGGGGCGTGTGAAGGATGTTGGATATTTCATAGACGAGATTGAGAAACGTGCCGATACGATGTGCCGGGCGGAACAGCTGTACCGTGAGGGTAAACTGCCGAAACGTGTTTGCCACTGCGATACGAAAGTCAACAATATGATGTTCGACGAGGATGGCAGCGTGCTATGCGTGATCGATCTCGATACGGTGATGCCGAGTTTCGTGTTTTCTGATTACGGCGATTTTCTCCGTTCGGGGGCAAACACAGGGCTTGAGGATGATCCGGACCTTGATAACGTGAATTTCGACATGGATATTTTCAAGGCTTTCACCAAAGGATACCTTGAATCAGCCGTACCCTTCCTGTTGCCTGTGGAGATAGAGAATCTGCCCTATGCGGCGGCGCTTTTCCCTTATATGCAGTGTGTGCGTTTTCTGGCCGACTACATCAACGGCGATACCTATTACAAGATCCGCTATCCTGAGCACAACCTTGTGCGCACCAAGGCGCAGTTCAAACTGCTGCAGAGCGTGGAGGAGCATATGGATGAGATGCGCCGGTTCATAGACGCCTGTCTGAAAGGGGAGGAGACGGATAAATAACTTGTCTGACCGGTAAAATAGTTTTGAACAGTTGCTTAAAAATGATTGGGAAATGAAAACACTTGAGGTCGGAAAAGTAAAGGCGCAGGGGATATCCGCGGCGTCGGTGCCCGGGCTTCTTGACAGGGAGAATGTGGCTTTCGTGCCGGTTGATACGGTGAACTGGAAGGATTTCCCGTATCTTCCGGAAGTGAGGTTCCGCATCGCCTATACGGACGAAGCCATCCTTCTACATTTCAGAGTGAAAGAGGAGAGTGTGCGTGCAGCCGCCCCGCATGACAACGGCGCGGTGTGGGAGGATGCATGTGTGGAGTTTTTCTCGGTGCCTGCCGGTGACGGTGTATATTACAACATGGAGTGCAACTGTGCGGGCACGCTGCTTGTTGCCGCCGGTAAAGAACGCGAGAACCGCATGTATGCCTCGCAGAAGGTGCTCGACGGTGTGGACCGATGGTCTTCGCTTGGGCGCGGTGTGTTCGGCGAAAAGGTGGGTGAATGCTGCTGGGAAGTGGCTCTTGTGATACCGTTCGCCACATTCTTTATGCACGCGATAGATTCGCTGGAGGGGAAAAGGATTCCTGCCAACTTTTACAAATGCGGCGACAAACTGCGCACGCCGCATTTCCTGTCATGGAATAAAATTGAAATAGAAAAGCCTGATTTTCACCGTCCCGATTTCTTCGGTGAGCTGCATTTCATATGATATGCAGCCCTGATCTGCCGCGGGGCATCAGCGGCGGGGAGCCGCTACGGATTGGCGCAGGACTATCGAGGGCTGCAGAAGTATGCCTCCTGCCGGCACCGGATTGTCTTTGATGCGGTCCATGAGCATCTTCACCGCTACA
>CADFRV010000090.1 GCA_902836725.1 Muribaculaceae bacterium | reverse complement strand
CCACGGCTGGATCTTGAAGTCCCCGCCGTTCTTGTCCACGTAAGCCTGCATCTCCGCCACCTCTTCCTTGACGCGGTTCTTGGCAGGCTCGTACACCTTCATCAGCAGCTCTTCGGCAGCCTCGGGGGTGCCGGCCATCACCCTGCTCGTCATCAGCGAGGCATAGTCCTTGAAGCCCATGATCTTGGCCTTCTCGGCGCGCAGCTTCACTATCTTCTCTATCACGGGCACGTTGGAATTGTCTCCCTTGGAGGCAAGGGAGGTGTAGCCTTTCCACATTGCCTCGCGCAAGCCTCGGTTGTCGGCATACTGGAGCACGGGAAGGCGGGACGGTGCATGGAGTGTGAACACCCACTTGCCCTCTTTGCCGCGTTCTTTGGCTTCTGCAGCGGCGTTCTCAATTGTAGATGCGGGTATGCCGGCAAGGTCAGCCTCATCTTCCACAACGATCTCAAAGGCGTTGTTGGCGTTGAGCAGGTTCTTGTTGAATTTGATGTAGAGGTTGGCAAGCTGGTTGTTGACTTTCTTGAGTTCCTCTTTGTCGGTGTCGGAAAGAAGCGCCCCGTTGCGCACGAATTCGCGGTATGTATGTTCGAGTGCGCGCATCTGGTCATGCGCCAGGCCGAGGGAGTCGCGGTTATCGTAGAGTGTCTTGACACGGTTGAACAGGCCGCTGTTCATCATAAGCTCGTCTGAGAAAGAGCTGTAAGCCGGCAGTATCGAGTCGGAAACGGCTGTAAGTTCCGGAGTGGAATCAGCTTCGGTGAGCGACATCAGCACCGACATTACGCGCTCCAGTGTGGGGGAAAGGTTGTCAAGTGCCAGTATGGTGTTGGCGAAAGTCGGAGCCTCGGGATTGTTGACGATGGAGTCGATAGCGGCATGTGCTTCCTCCACACCGGCATTGAATGCCGGCATATAGTCGGAGATCTCGATCTCCTCGAAAGGTGGGATCTGGTAGGGGGTGTCATATGCCTGCATGAAAGGATTGGTGTGTTCACCCTTCTTGCTGTCGCACGATGTCACCGCGATGGTTGTGGCTGCAGCCAATGCGCAAAATGCCATAGTGATTGGTTTCATGATGAAATATTTAATTAAATGATGTATGGTTCTGTCAGTCTTTCCAGATGAATTTCACTTCGATCGGGTAATGGTCAGAGTTCCCTTCTTTCTGCCGTTCATAGCCCACGGCGTGCATCTTTCCGCGGTAGAGTATGTGGTCTATGTTGAAGAAGAAGCGGTTTCCGTAATAGGTATGTGTGGGCCAGCATCCTGCTGTGGCGAAAGCGCTCTTGAAATCCTCTTTTGCGAGCAGGCGCATGGCATAACAGTCGGGAATGTCGTTGAAATCGCCGGCTATTATCACATTTTCCACATTCAGCGAGTCGATCTGCTCGCGCAGCAGGCGTGCCTGTTTCGCGCGCTCCCTGAATGCCAGTGAGAGTTTCCCCAGCAATTGTTGTTTCACCTCTTTTACCTTGCGGGCACCTTCCCCCTCGGTAAGCTGATGGAAAAGAGCCTTGTCGTCGCTGTTGAGGCCGATGGACTGGAAATGCACGCTTACCACGAGTGTCTTGTGCCCCATGATATGCACCATAGCGGCTCCGAACCAACAGTATTCGCTTTCAGGCTGCCGCAGATCTATCGGGTAAAGCGGAAAGCGGCTGTAGACATTTTCGCCGTTGACCCCGGTGCGGTGGGGGAATATGGTGTATATGGAGTCCATCTGCTGGACTGATATATGGTTCATCGGGTTGGGTATGGCGTTGGGAAATTCCTGCAGGCAGGCAACGTCAGGTGCCTGGTTGATGATGTAGCTCAATGTGGGGTTGAGAATTCCCGAGAGTGTCTCTTCCTGAAGTTCTTTACCGCTTTTCCCAAGATAACTCGGATCTTTGAAATCGATCAGGCCATACACGTTATAGCTCATCAGAGTGAAGGTGTTTTTCTCCTGCTGTGGTGTGAGCTTCACTTTGGAGAAATTGAGCGGAGAGAATGACAGGATCGGTGTAAGGCAGATGATAAGCGTAAGGAACGGGATGGCGGACATGCGGCGGAACATTATGAGATCCGTGACGAGCGTTAGCACGGTCAGCAGCAGCCATCCCGGAAATGTCATAGCCAGGATGGCCGGGATGGTGGAGGTTTCGGGATCCACTTTCCCGCCGTAAGCCGCGATGATGGTTATCGCTGCCAACAGGAGGTTTCCCAGCAGGACAGCGATGATTATATTGTGTTTTATTGTTTTTACGACAGGCATTTTGAATTATTAAGATAAATTGTCGGGAGAGGCGAGGGGGGCGGGAAACACCGTTGCAATGCGTATGAATCGTTCAGGTGGCGTCGCGGCGCGATGTGGATAGATCAAACAATATCAGCTTTTCGGCGTCGGTGAGCGAGGAGTACCCCGACCGCCGCGCTTTGTCAATCAGTTCCATTCTGGCAAGGCGTCTGCGGGCGCGTTGCTGCATGACACGCATGTTGCGACGGTTGTACAGGCGCCATGCCACTGCCCACAGGGCGCCGGATAGGATGCCGCCGATATGGGCGGCTGTCTGTGAGGGCGCCATCTCCATCGAGGCCAGAAGGAATACCACTCCGCCGGCTATGGCGAGCTTCCTAAGAGAGAATGTGCCGATGAAAGCCAGGCGCACACGTTTCCCCGGTTCTGAAACAAGGGTAGCGGTGATCACCCCGAGAGTGGCGGCCGAGGCTCCGATCAGGCAGGCGTCTGGTGAGGGGGAGAAGCCGGTGTTGAATGACACATACAGGATGGCGCCGGCGAGGCCGCCCCCGATATAGTTGAGTGCTACGTGGCGTGCGCCTGCAATCTCACAAAGCAGTGTGCCGAACCAGGCAAGCCACAGGCAGTTGATCAGAAGGTGCCAGAAATCCAGGTGGGTAAACATGTATGTGAGCGCCGTCCAGTAGCTTTTCATCGCTTCACCGGCTGTGGCGGGAAGCGCCATATGCTCCACCACGCTCTCCATGGTTATATCCAGAGAGGGCGCCAGAAGCCACATTATCTTCATCAACGCGAAGATAACGACATTTATTATTATTAATTTGAACGGTGTGCTCACAATATGAATGTGATTAATAATATGGACCTCCGATTATCCTTTTCTTACGCCAGTAAAGCAGTATGAGCAGTCCGAAAAGCATGCCTCCGAGATGGGCGAAGTGTGCCACGGTGTCAGCCTGGCTGTTGTAGATGCCGAGACATAGTTCAAGACCGGCATATATCAGTACGAAGACTTTGGCCTTGATGGGAATCGGCGGGAAAATGAGATACAGGCGCACATTGGGAAACATGAAGCCGAAGGCGAGAAGAATGCCGAAAATGGCTCCTGAGGCACCTATCACCGGTGTATGGAAAAGGGAGTAGAGGGTGTAGATGACGGGTTCGTCAGGCGATATGCCGATGTTGTACAATTCGGTATTGGTAACCATCGTGTGCCGGAGAAGTGATGTCACCGACGAGGCGTTTTCGAAAACCGACGCATAATTGTGGATCATAAGCGCGAATACCCCTTCCTGCACAAGAGCCGCACCCAGGCCGCACGAGATGTAATAGAACAGGAACTTGGGGCCGCCGAGCACCCGCTCCATGGTCACTCCGAACATGAACAGTGCGAACATGTTGAAGAACAGATGCATGAAGTTCGCATGTATGAACATGTAGGTGATGAGCTGTGTGGGGAGGAAGCTCTCGGAGGTAAAATAGTAGAGAGCGCCATACTGCTCGAGAAATAGCCTGACAGGGTGTATCAGGGCCATTATTATCCATATTGCAACGTTGATGATCAGGAGATTTTTGGTAACTCCCGGCATGTTGCGGAAACTGTCTGAAAATCCCATTGGAAAAACTGTTGTTCTTGTAATGTTATTAAGTTGGTCAACCTGAAGTCAGCCGGTCAACCGGTTGTTGTGGTTTTGTTGACTGACTTAACTTGCAAAGATAGCGATTTTTTTGGAAATCACCGTTATTTGAACCGACAATCGGGGGTGGATACAGTCTGCAGAGAATCGCCGGCGGCCACCACAAGCAGTGCTTCCACCGACGGATCCGTGGCAAGCATGCGAAGGGCGTCTGCCGCCGTGGGCTGTGTCATGCATGCAGTGGCCCATGCGTCGGCTTCGCCGCAGGTGGGGGCAAGCACTGTTGCCGAGAGGATCTCGCTTTTGGCCGGGCGCCCGTCGGCCGGATTGATTGTGTGTCCGATTTTGCCATATCCCGCGGTCTTGTGGAAGTTGCGGTAGTTGCCCGATGTGGCTACCCCTCCGTCGGTAAGTGAGATTATCTTCAGCGCCTCATGCTGCGGAGCGCCGTTCTCCTCCGCTGGGGAGTCAAGCTGTATCTGCCATGGACGCATCCTGGCGTTGTGACCCGATGCCGCAATCTCTCCTCCTATCTCCACCATGTAATTTTTCACTCCGTTGCGCCTCAGCATGGCGGCTACCATGTCGCACCCCATCCCCTTTGTGATGGCGCTGAAATTGAATGTGGTAAGGGGATGCTTTTTTGAAATCAGCCCGTTCTCTATGCGGCAGTCGGCTATCCCGACGAGTGACAGCGCGCTGTCTATGGTCTCCTGGGGTACAATGAACGGATGCGAAGGATCGGTGTCTTCCGCGAGTTTGCGCGCCACACTGTCTGTGCCGAATCCCCAGATATTCACGAGCGGGGCAACCGTTGGATCAAACCGGCCGCCACTCGCGGTGTTTACCATGCGGGCTATTTCGAAAGCCCGGCGTATGAGCGAGTCGGTCTCGGCTGTTTCAGAGCGGTTGATGCGTGATATCAGCGAATTCTCGCGGAACGGGGATAGTGACTGCTCAACCTCAGTGAAAACGGCGTTGATGGAATCGGCAAGGTTCCTGTCGCTGTTATAGACTATTCTGTATGTGGTGTGCCAGACCACACCCTCGTTTATTTCCCAGTTGTTTTTCTCGGAGCATCCTGCGGCAACCAGGGTTATAAAGGTGAAGAGTAGGATGCGGATTAATACTGATGATTTCCTTGACATAAGTGAGTGTAAGGCGGCATGTTCGCGCCGTAGTGCAAAGATACGGAACTTTCCGGTAATTCAAGAAGGCGAGTGGCGCCATAATGTGCGATATTGCGCCATGACAGACGCGGAAACGGTTGTCATGGCGCAATATTGGGTGTTATATGAGAGTGATATCGATTGTCAGCGTCGGAGCACTTCGATGGCTTCGGAATACTTGGGCTCGTCGGTGATCTCCTGTACGAGGTCGCGGTACATGACCTTGCGGTCTGTGTCGATGATTATTACGGCGCGGGCGAGAAGTCCGGCCAAAGGACCGTCTACAAGCTGCAGTCCGTATTTTTCTGCAAACATCGGCGAGCGGAATGCCGATGCGGGTATCGCGTTCTTAATACCTTCCACTTCGCAGAAACGTCCGGCGGCAAAGGGGAGATCCATTGATACGCACAGCACGACGGTGTTGTCTAATTTGGCCGCTTCTTCGTTGAACCGGCGCACCGATGCGGCGCATACTGGTGTGTCAAGGCTCGGGAATACGTTGAGCACTACCCGTTTGCCATGGAAATCGTCGCAATGTATCTCTTTCAGCTCGGGGGTCACAAGGTTGAAGCAGGGAGCTTTCTCCCCGACTTCAGGCAGATTGCCGTAGGTATGGCAAGGTGTTCCTTTGAAATATACTGTTTCCATATGTCTGTTATTGTCTTGTTTGGTGCATCTCCTGTTTATGTCAATATACAAGTTTCAACGACTGTATAACATTCTGGGTCATGTTATTGTTCTCCCCGAGAATAACATTTCCTATTTTGCCTGACGATTCGGCGACAAGAACGGTGGGGAACACTGCGGTGCCGCAGCTGCGGGCAAGGGAGCGTGCCGAGATTAGCATGGTCTCGTTTACGGCAGGCGTCCCGGCAAGTTCCTCTATGCGGTCGGTATTGCTTCCGGTGAAGGCGAGAATGAGATTTGTCTCCTGCGGGGAGCCGGCTATGGCTTTGCGGAGCGATGCTATTGTCTGGCGTGCGTTCACGGCATCCGGATCGATGATCGCTATTACAGTAGGATGGCTGAATGGATCCTCTTTCTGGCGGGTGTAGCGTTCGCCTGTGGGGGTGGGCAGTGAGAATGCCGGTATCCTGAGTCCCCGCATATGCTCTATGCGGTTGCTGCAGTCGCGGTATTTCTCGAATTCCTCAGGATACAGTTCCTGCAGAGCCGCTTCGTCTGCTACGGCTTTCAGCTGTTCACCTTCGGGATAGGTGAATCGGGCCGTTATGGTCTGCTCGCTTATCTGGCCGGGATTGTAGAGGTTGGTTATTTCAAGCGGATTGCCGGAAAACCTGTCGGCAATGATCGTATAGCTCTGGCCTGTCTCCCCGTTGATTTTCTGTATGGCCGTGAACGCCACTCGGTGTTCACCCCCTGAGAGTGTGTCGGGGGTGAAGCTGACAGTGAAATCGGTGGAGGCCACCATTTTCCTCAGTTCCTTTGCAATCATCTGCGGGATGAGGTTGACAAACTGGGCGTTGGTCTGTACGCCGCCGTTTCTGGCACGGAAGGGCACCGAGTCTTCCTCCATATGGTACTCCTGGAGGCGATGGTCGCGATACCGGTAGTGGTTGCCGTTGAAATATGCAAGGAAGCCGGTGGTTTCCGATCCGTTATGGTCGAGCGTCCAGTCTACCAGATAATTTACAGGCGACAGCGGATCGCCCGGGGCAGCGGCAGACGCGAGTTTTACGGTGTATGTGATTTCATCCGTACCCATCGGAAGCGCCACATCGTAATCCACTACTGTGAAAAACGGTGTGCGGCCGGAGAGTGCCGAGATGAACTCGTCGCATGTTGCGATAGCCCCTTCCGGAACAGCGTTTTTATTTTTCTTGTTTTTCTTAGCCCGTTTTTTTGCCTCCTTTTCGGCCTTGCGGGCTTTTTTCTCGGCTTCTTTCCGGGCTTTTTTAGCTGCTTTGAGTGCTTCTTTTTCTGTTTTTACGGCAGACGCAGGGGTTGCATCGGCAACGATCCGTTCCGTCAGAACAGCAGGTATCCCCCATGCTTGGGCGCACGGAGGATACATGACTGCTATCACCATGAAAATTCCTAAAATCCCTTTCATAAAAACTAAAAAGTTGCTACGTGTATATTTTAAACTGAAATTGCCACGGTTTTGTTCAGCGGGATGATGAAATTTTTGCAAGGGTTGCAATAAGTTCGTCATCGGCGGGAAGAAAACTCATGGAAGCGGCTTCGTCGCATGTGATCCATCGGCCGGCGGTGTGGACATTCAGATGGGGGGCCGTGTCGGATACAGGAGTGCAGAGATAACACTCCATGCTGAGGTGAAATGAGGGATAATCATACTCGATGGTCATTACCGGTCTGATAATCTCTATGGCTACTTCAAGTTCTTCGGCGATCTCCCGGTGCAGGGCCTGTCGGGGTGTCTCGCCGGGTTCTATTTTGCCGCCCGGAAATTCCCACATCCCGTCGAATTCGCCCCCTTTCCTTTGGGTGGCGAAAAACTTTCCATTCCGCTGTATGATCGCCGCAACTACCCTGACTGTTTTCATTCTCGATTAGATCTGAATTGACATTTGAAGACATATGACGTTACTTATAACGTGGAATAAGAGTAAAATATTTGAACACGCGCAGACTTCTTTTTATGTCTGGCTAAGGTCGGACATTGATTTTTCTCGGACAAACATTAAAATAATTTCGGCCGGTTACTTAACTTTGTAATAATATTGATAACCAGACCTGGACTGCGGGAAAATGTCTGCCTGCGGTCTCGATTACAGAATGTATTATGGGTAAGGAAAAACAGCCGCAAAAGACAAATGTGGCCCGTCTTCTTGACAGGGCGAAAATACATTATGAGCTTATCCCTTATGAGGTTGACGAAAATAATCTTGCGGCGACGCATGTGGCCGAGCAGTTGGGTGAGGATATAAAGTGTGTCTTCAAGACCCTGGTGCTGAAAGGGGAGTATCCCGGGCGTAATTCGGCGGCATCGAATGTGGCCGGCCATTTCGTGTGCGTTGTTCCCGGCGATGCCGAGGTGGACCTGAAAAAAGCTGCGAAAGCCGCAGGTGCCAAGAAGGCGGAGCTTATACCGATGAAAGAGCTGTTGCCGCTTACTGGGTATATACGCGGGGGATGTTGCCCTATAGGCATGAAGAAACCGTTTCCGACATATTTCCATTCCACTGCCACTGACTTCGGTAACATATATGTGAGCGCAGGTGTGCGCGGCATGCAGCTAAAGATTGATCCGAAGGCGCTGATAGATTTTGTAGGCGCGGAAGTGGCGGATATAATATGCGATTGACAGCTTCGGGAATATGAACAGTTTCGGAAATATTTTCAGGCTCACCACTTTCGGGGAATCCCACGGGGGAGCGATGGGTGGTGTGATCGACGGCTTGCCCGCCGGCCACAGGTTCAGTCTCGCCGCTGTGGCTGAGGAAGTGGCGCGGCGTGCTCCGGGACGCTCCGCACTCGCCTCGCAACGGCGTGAACCCGACCGTGTGGAATTTCTGTCGGGGCTGATGGGTGTGGATCCGGAAAGCGGAGATCTTGACGCACTTGCAGGAGACAGCGATATGGTGGTGGCTTTAGGTACGCCGGTCGGTTTTATCGTGCGTAATTCCGATGTGAGGAGCTCCGATTACGATGCTCTGCGCCATGTATGCCGCCCATCTCATGCCGACTATGCATGGGCGATGCGTTACGGTGGCGTGCGCGACTGGCGTGGAGGGGGACGCGCTTCTGGACGCGAGACCGTTAGCCGTGTAGTAGGTGGTGCGTTTGCCCGTCAGATTCTGGCTGCGAAAGGCATTTCCGTCACATCTGCAATTGTTTCTATCGGCGGCATCGACAATCCCACAGAGGGACAGATCGCATCTGTGATCGCGTCGGCCCGCGATGACCATGATAGTGTGGGGGGCACAGTGGAGTGCATCATTTCGGGCATTCCGGCGGGGATAGGGGAACCGGTATTCGGCAAGCTCGACCAGATGCTGGCAGGAGCCATGTTTTCTATCGGTGCGGTAAAGGGGGTGGAATTCGGCCTGGGGTTCAAGGGGTGCGCACGCCGTGGCAGTGAGGTGTCTGACGCTTTTTCTGTGGATGCGGCGGGACGCCCGGTATGTCCGGCGAATTTTTCCGGCGGCATACAGGGAGGGATATCTAACGGCATGCCGGTGGTGATGCGTATAGCCGTGAAACCTACACCCACTGTATCGCGCCCTTTGCATGGGTTGTCGGATACAGGCGAGCCGGTGATATTCGAGCCGCACGGAAGGCACGACCCATGCATCATGCCCCGGATACTTCCTGTTGTCGAGGCAATGGCCGCGATGACGGTGGCAGATGCTATATGTCTCCGTAATGCCGGTACGAAATTTTAACAGGAGGGTACATAATACCCTCA
>CADFRV010000089.1 GCA_902836725.1 Muribaculaceae bacterium | reverse complement strand
GGCGTCGAGCACGCGGGTGAGGGGGGCTATGGCGTTGTGGAGGGCTTCGTAGTGGCGGCTGTTGGCAACGATCACGTCGGATGCGTCGGCAAGCGTTTCTGCCGACAGTTTGTGGAGCGCTCTCCGGAGGCGATCGGGATGGTCCTGGGTTGCCGAGAGGGTCAGTGGGGTGGTGCCGGTGAGTGCCTGCAGGCGCGCCGACAGCTCGGCGGTTTCCTCGGGGGTATTGAGGTCGGTTTTGTTTACGATGGTAAGGAGGCGGCTGTCTTCCGGCATTGTGTCCCTGAGGGTCTGATACAACTCTTCGATAGGCATTCGGTCTGGGGTGTCGCCGTCGTCAGGGGCACCGGTTGTATCGGGGCTGAGAACCCACAGGATGATCCTGGCCTTGGCGGTTTTCTCCCATGTGCGGTTTATACCGAGATTCTCGATCGTGTCATCGGTATGTCGCAGGCCGGCCGTATCGATGAACCGGTAGGTATAGCCTTCTATGGTGGCTGTGTCCTCTATGGTGTCGCGTGTGGTTCCCGGAATGTCGCTTACAATCGCGCGGTTGTCTCCGAGCAGCATGTTCAGGATCGACGATTTTCCGGCATTCGGCCTGCCTACGATGGCTACCGGGATGCCGTGGCGTATGGCGTCGCCGGTGGCGAACGAGTCGGCTAGACGTGTCACTGTCTCCAGTGTTTCTGCGGCAAGTGTCCTGAGGCGTTCACGGTCGGCGAATTCCACATCTTCCTCCGAGAAGTCGAGCTCCAGTTCGAGCAGTGCCGCAAGGTCTACGAGCTGATCGCGCAGGGTTTCCAGTTTTCGTGAAAACACGCCGCGCATCTGCGACATCGCTACCCTGTGTGCCGCGCGCGACGTAGACGCGATCACGTCTGCCACACCTTCGGCTTCGGCGAGATCCATTTTCCCTGCGGCAAAAGCGCGTCGGGTGAATTCGCCCGGTTCGGCGAGGCGGCATCCACGACGGATCAGCAGGTTGATGAGGGCGCTCTGTATATAGGTGGAGCCATGCACCGCAAGTTCCACTACGTCGTCGCCGGTGAAAGATGCGGGGTTACGGAAAACCGTGGCCACGGCCTGATCCAGAGGCTCGTTGCCATCATCGGTGTCTACGATCATCCCCAGATGTGCCGTGTGCGACTTCACCCCTGTAAGATCTTTCCCTTTCCAGATATTCTGAACAATGTCGATTGCCGACGGTCCGCTGATGCGGGCCACGGCGATGCCTCCTGTCCCGGGAGGTGTGGATATGGCGCAGATTGTATCCAAATTCAATTTGTGTTAGATTAAATTCTGATTCAGCCACAGATGGTGTGGCATATCGCTTATTTGTGTTTGTGTCGTGGCCTTATGCGGCTCCATCTTGAGAAATCGCACTGTGCCTCCACCTTGTTTTCAATCTCGTCGGGGAGTGCATGGAAGAAGTCATGTCCTGTAAGTCTCTCCACGCTGTCCACGCTCACGGCATGCTCCTGCATGCCGCCGGGCACAGGTCCGTTCGGCATGACGAAACCTATTGCAGTGGGTGGATCGGCGTATGGCGAAAGTATTACCTTGAAAAATCCGTCAGGCACGGCCACTCCGGTTTCCCCGATGGTGCGTCGCGGCTTGTCGTTATCGAAAACAGGTCCGCACACGATCACCACGGCACTGTCGGCTACGGCTTTTTGGCGGCATTTCTCTTCCAGTTTCTTCCATGTGCCGCGGTTCAGCTCGCCGGCTTGCGGACAAATGTTTGTCATCAGGAATGACTGGTTCATGGTAGGGGCGCTCCATTTCATGTCGCCGGCCGGAGCCATATGTCCACGGTCATATCCCGACCGTGTATAGTCTGACGGGCGTGCGCATCCCGGTGCGTTCGGGTCGGCTGCGAACCCTGATGATTTTTCACGCGCGGTCTCGCCGTCGGTTTCGGAGGCGAGAAGTTCCCACGCCACCCAGTTCGGCTGATGGGTCTCGGAATTGAATGACACCGTGAACCCCTGATATCGGATGAGCCATTCGGGCATTTCGCTGTTGGTGGTCACCTCCTCAAGCGATGTTCCGGGCGGCATGCGCAGTCCGCCGCTATTTGTCTCGGCGGAGTTCGATCTTGCTGTTGATATGAGCCATGCCACCACAAGCACGATTATCACCCCGGCTATTGCTCCCAGGCGCCTGTTTGCGGCGTCGGTGCGTGGCCGTGCTCCTCTTCTTGTGGGTTGTTTCCGTCTTCTGGATCGGTTGTTGCCTTTCATTAATATGGCGTTATAAAAAAACAGGGCAGCGGAGCCCGTCGCCGGGATGTCTCCGCTGCCGTATCATGTTATGGTTTCAATCAGAGGATAGCTGAAAGATTGAAGTTCTGGAACTCGAGGTCCTTTGCAGCTTTGGCTGCGAGGGAGCGGTCAAGTTTAACAGCCTTGCGCAGGTTGTTGTTCACCATAGTGTCGTTGTTGGTGCGTGCTCCGAGGATGGCGGTGAGGTAGTAAGTCATCGCGTTGGGAGCGTTGATGCCGGCCAGAGTGCTCTTTGCTTTGCTGTAGTCCTTTGCGAGGATCTGTGCAAGAGCGGCATTGTTGGTCTTGGCGTTGCCGAATGCCTTCACAGCTGCGTTGGCGTCGCCTGTCATGAGGTAATATGTACCCATGGCGTCGTTAAGCTCGTTGAGGCCGGCAGCGGCACCGAACTTCTGGTTTGCCTGACGGTAGTCCTTGTTGAGCAGCGAGATCAGACCGAGGTTCATCTGGGGTTCTGCCGCGTCGGGAGCGATGCGGGTAGCTTTGGCGAAGTTAGCTTTGGCTGCGTCATAATCGCCTGCTACATACTGGGTGAGACCCAGGTCATTGAAAGCGCGGTAGTCGTTGGGGAACAGTTCGGCTGCGGTGTTGTAAACCTTCATCTTGTCGTTGTTTCCTTCCATCAGGGTAGCTGCATACAGCATTTCGTCAGCGGTCAGAGACGAGGGGTTGGAGGCGAAAGCCTGCAGGATCTCTTCGTCGCTCTTTCCGATCACGTTGATCGACGCTGTGATGCGCGATTTACGCAGCTGGGGAAGGATCTGCTCTGCGAGCTGATCGAAGATCGACGAGAGGTTGCGGATCTCCTTCTCGCGCTGCTCGGGATCCTTGTACATGGAGAGTACGCTCAGGATAAGCTCTTTGTCCTGGATGTTGCTTGCGGAAACGAGTTTCTGGAAGCCTTCCCAGTCCTCGGGAGTGAAGTTTGCTGTGAGTTCGCCGAATTCGGTGATCTTGTCTTTCTTCAGCTGATTCTTCATGTAGGCGGAGGTGTTCTTCTCACGGTTCTCGGCCAGACGTGTGTTGAGGTCGAGAGCGCCTTCGGGCGATGCATACGAGGAGATGTTGATCTCTTCGATCTCACGCTGCTTGTCTGCGCTGGCATCCTTGATCTTTTCGTTGAGGGTAAGCATCTCGGCGGTCTTGAGCTGTCCGTCGCGGATGTTTGCCTGGTTGATCAGGAAGTGGATGTCGGCGTTGTATTTCTCGTTGATTATACGCTGGAATTTGTCGGGAGCCAGAGCCGGTGTCACTGTGGAGGCATCTGCCAGAGCTGCTGTGGCAACCACTCCGTTGGCCACTTTCACACGGGGAAGCACATACTGCTTCTTGCCCTGTGTCACATTGAATGCGAGTTCAAGCTGGCTCTTCATCATCTCGGGCTCGTATTCATACATTACCGGGATGGTGACGCTGCCGCCATTGTCGTAGCTTATCACGGGATTATTGCCGCGAACTTTCTCACCCTGGAAAGAGTAGGGCTGCGAAGCAACTTCCTTACCTTCGAAAACGAGATAAGGGGTTACAGTCACTTGGGCGTTCTTTACAAAGAATTTTGCCGGAACGCGAGCTGTCACGGTAGCCGGTACACGGTCACCTACAACTTCCAGAGGATTAGGATTGACTGTGAAGTAGTCAGCTTCGAAGCCTTTGAGCTTCTTGCTGCAGCCTGTGAGCATTATCATGCCTGTGGCTGCAAGCAGTAACATTGATTTACTGTTCATGTGATTTTATGGTGATGAGTTTTACTTTTCCCGTTTTGTCGCAGTATGTGTGCGGAGTATTGTTTATTATCAATGCAAAATTACAAATACTTTTTTACCCTGCATCCTTATCGGCTACTCTTTTCGTCTTTTTTGGCTTTAACAAAAGTTACAAACAGGGATTAATGTATTAAAACATGTTAACGCGACTGCGTGGCGCTGAATTGTGAAATAAATGTAACATGTGTGTAATATTACTATTTTAACTTTGCCACCGTGTTCAAGGAAGCTGTGCTTCCTCACACAAATAGAATTTAGGTTACAATATAGCCCGAATCTGTTTACCAGGAAAAAATACTCATAGTTTAAGTTTACAAAATAGTAATTAGAGCAAAGTAAATAAAATACTTCATTATCCCTTAAAGACGGGTCGTCGCCGAGACGCTCCGTTTTTTTATGCCCATACTGCTGAAACTATGAAAAAAATATTGTATACCCGGAAAAGTCTGCTGAAATTTGCAGACGGAAATAAAACCATTCGCAACTATGATAGAAGAGATATTGCAGCACAACCGCCGCTTTGTGGCGGAAGGGGGCTATCGCCGTTACGAGACATCGAAGTACCCCGATAAACGTATTGCCATTGTCACATGCATGGATACCCGTCTGGTGGAGCTTCTCCCTGCGGCTCTTGGCTTTAAGAACGGCGATGTGAAGATTATTAAAAATGCGGGAGGCACCATCACCAATCCGTTCGACTCCACCATGCGCTCGCTGCTTGTGGCGGTATATGAGCTTGGAGTTGAGGAGATAATGGTAATAGGCCATACAGGCTGCGGTGTGCAGGGGATGAATTCGCAGGAGATGCTCCATCTTATGCGTGAACGTGGAGTGAGCGACGAGCATATCACACTCATGCGTCATTGCGGTATTGATCTGGACGGCTGGCTGCATGGATTTACTGATACCACCGATGCCGTGCGCGAGACGGCCGATCTGATCCGCAACCATCCCCTTATGGCTCCCGACATAAGGGTGGGCGCATACATAATGGATTCGCTCACAGGCGAGCTTACCGTGGTTGAGCCGGCGTCTGCACAGCCCTGATTGCGTGTTTACGGCATTCCGCACTCTCCAGGGGTGTCAGGAGACTGTCTGTCGCGGGTATAGTCGCTCGGGGCCACACCATATCTTTTTTTGAACATTCTCGAGAAGTGTGCCGGGTCGGTGAAGCCTGTGGCATAAGCCGTTTCCGAAACGTTATGACCGTTTTTCAGCAATGTGCATGCCAGTTCGAGCCTCCGGCATCTCATGTAATCCGCCGGTGCCATGGAGGTGAGGGCCTGCAGTTTAGTGTAGAGCAACGACCGGCTGATGCCGAGTGCCGCAGTAATGTCGGCCACGCAGAATCTGCTGTTTGAAATGTTTTCCCCGACTATACGGTTTAGGTTCTCAAGGAATTTGCGGTCAAGTTCAGTCAGGCCTGACGTGTCGGGCGCATCTCCCGTTTGGCTGCTTATGGCTGTATTGCGTGACTTTATGCTGTGGAGAAGATTTCTTATCTGCAGCTCAAGTCCGTATGGTGTGAACGGTTTGGTCATATATGCGTCCGCTCCATGCTCGAGCCCTTCTATCATATCCTCGCCGTCGCTCCTGGCTGTAAGAAGTACCACGGGTATATGGGACGTCGTGAAGTCGTTTTTAATGCGTCGGCATAATTCCATCCCGTCCATCACCGGCATCATCACATCGCTTAGGATCAGGTCAACCTTCTCGCGGCGTGCGGCGGTTATGGCCTTTTCACCGTCAGATGCGGTGATGATGCTGTAATGCGGTTTGAGTATCCGTACAAGAAAGCCGAGCATCTCACGGTTATCTTCCACTATCAGAACCGTATGTCGGACACTGTTCTCGGATTGAAGCGTATTTCCGGACACAGATGTTTCTGTGGGTTCATCTTCTGTTGCTGTCGCGCCGTTCAGTTTGTCTTTGTCAAGTGATAGAGATGCCTTGAACACGCTCCCTTCCCCCGGTGTACTCTGCACTTCGAGCCGGCCTCCATGTTTCTCCACAAGCTGTTTCACGAGTGCAAGGCCGATACCCCACCCTCCGGCATTTGTTTCGGATGTGCCACGGTAGTGGAATGTGAAAATGCGGTCGAGCTCATACGGTGCTATTCCGCATCCGGTATCGGCTACTTCCATCGTCAGCACGGCACCGTCTGGGGTGTCTGTGGAAATGTGGGATGTCAGCCACACGTGTCCTCCCGCAGGGGTGAATTTTATGGCGTTTGACAGCAGGTTGCTGACGATGTGGTCCAGATATGTTTTCGAGAACCACATTCCGCATGTCTCGGCGGGAGCGGGGGAGGTGCAGTCGATGTGGAGTGCGATCCCTTTTTCTGATGCATGCGCGGCAAACTGCTCCCCGGTCATGCGTATGGTCTCCACCGGATCGCCGCTCCGTGTCACCAACGGGAAATCGCCCTGCTGGAGCTTGTTGAATGTCAGCAGGTTGCTCACTATGCGCTCCATGCGGTCGGCGTTTGTTATCGCCAGATTCAGATCAGCTTCAAAATCGTGGGGAAAATTCTGGTGGCGCGCCATGTTTCTCAGGGGCGCTCCGATAAGCGTCAGAGGGGTTTTCAGTTCATGCGACATCATGGAGAAGAACTCCGTCTTGGTGCGGCTTATCCTTATCTCGTTCTCTTTCTCGCGCTGTGCTTCGGCGAGGGCGCGTTTTTCTCTTGTCCGGGCATTGGCAACGTGCACGATCACGAATATTGCCAGCAGGGCGCATGACAGATAGATGATATAGGCCGCGGGTGAGCGGTAAAGGGGTGGCGCCACTGTGAAAATGAAACTTCTGACGGGCGCGTTTGCCCATCCGTCTGATGATGAAGAGGCGCGCAGGAGCAGTGTATATGTGCCGGGGGAGAGGTTGAACAGAGTGATATGCCTCTCGTGGTTCATATCGCGCCACGAAGAGTCTTCCCCGTCGAGTTTCGCCTGAAAAAGCATGTGGGCTGCATTGCCGGGCATTATCACGCCATACTCGATGCCTATGTTGCGTGACAGATGGTAAGGTATGGTGACCGGTCCGGAGAGGTCGGCGGGTACGGCGAGTATGCCCGTGCTGTCGCCGGGCACTATCTCTTTTCCGTCGGCTGTAAGTTTCATAAGGTGCACGGATGCCGTGCGCGGCGAGGCGGAGGTGATGTTTTCGGGGCGGAATGAGAAAAGGCCGTTTACGGTTCCGAAATATATCTCATTGTCTGGGCTTACATGCCATGACGAGAGGTTCATCTGGGTGGATGGAAGTCCGTCGGCGGTGGTGAATCTTGTCAGTTTTCCGGTATGGCCGTCGCGGTGGTACAGGCCGGTGGCGCTGCTTATCCAGAGGTCCTTTCCATCACGGTCGGGCACAATCGCGCATATGGTTGTGTTTGCCAGGGGAGAGAGGTCTGGCGCTGTGGCAGGCGCTTTCCCTGTGGGGAGCATCTGCAGTCCGCTGTTGTTGCTTCCCACAAGCAGGTTGTCGTTGCTGTCCTCGCAGATACATGTGACGAAAGAGTCGTTGAGGCGCAAAGGCGATGTGTCCACGTTGACCGGGGTTATTTCCTCGCTGTGTGCGTCGATGCGGCGCAGTCCGTGGCGGGTGGTTCCGATCCAGAGATTGGCGTTGCGGTCAGGATAGATGGTGTATGTGAAGTTGTTGTCGAGGGTGGCGTCACCTGTTTTTATGAAACTGTCAGATGATGGGTCGTAATAGCTCAGTCCCTGGGTGGTGGCTACCCACAGCACACCTTTGCTGTCGGTGTTGATATGGAATATGGCGTCGGAACCAAGTCCGTCGGCCGGCAGATAGCGTCGCCATGTGCCGTTGTTGAGATTGTAGCGGAACAGGCCGTTGCGGAATGTGCCGATCCACATATGGCTGTCTCCTCCGGCATGATAGAGGCTGTGTATGTTGGCGCCGAGTTGCGGGATCTCTGTGAAGCGTCTGGTTGTTCCTGTCTTGCGGTCCATCTGTAGCAGCCCGCCGTTTTCAGTGGCTATCCAGAGTGTGCCGTCATCTGTCTCGCACATCATTCTCACCACTTTTCCGCCCAGTTCATCCTCTCCATATCCGGGGGAGGGGACATTGAAAATATTACGGTCAGGCACATACAGGTTTATTCCTCCGAAAAAGGTGCCTGCCCATATGTTGCCGTCGCGGTCAGGCAGGATGCTGTACACGGAGTTGTCGCTGAGTGATGACTGTGACGCCCCTGCCCGGCATATATGTCTGACGCTCCCGTCGGTGTCGATAATGTCGATCCCATCCGATGTGCCGAGCCACATCCTGCCATGTCTGTCCTCGGCTATGGTGCGCACAGTGCCATGCGGGGTGATTGTTTCCCTGCGTCCTGTCGCAGGATCTATCGTCATGGCGCCATGCCCGTTGCGGCCTGCCCATAGGCGCCCCTTGCTGTCGGTAAAGAGCGGGATTATGGCGTCGAGGCCGGTTATGAAGTCGGCATAAAGACTGCTGTCAAGCTTCCGGAAGTCTGTTTGCAGCCTGTCGGCAACGAATATTCCTCCGTTTGTGGATGCGAATATCTGTCCCTCCTTGTCGCATGCAAGCGATATCACGTACCCGTGGTCAAATCTAATGCGCTCTATGGAGTCAGATCCGGCGCGTATCCTGTACAGTCCCTCCCCTCCGCATAAGATGCTTCCGTCGTCAGTTTCCGTGATTGACGCAAAATCGGCGGCTATGCCATATGCCTTGAAATCGTCCGTTTCGGGAAGATATCTGCATAGCCCGAGAATAGTCAGTATCCATATGCGCCCTCTGGTGTCAGGAAAGATCTTTCTTACAAAGTTGTGGCTCAGCGACCGCGGGTTTTCCGGTGAATGATAATAGTTGCGGATGCTGTAGCCGTCATATTTTCCAAGGCCGTTGCGTGTTCCGATCCAGATATATCCGGTGCTGTCCTGTGCGAGACCGTTGATCTGCTGGTGCGGCAGTCCGTCGGTGGCGGTGAGATGGCTGAACTGTATCTTTTCCGTGCCATGTGCGGAAACACAGGTCGGCAGGCAAAGCAAAATTAGAATTATCGCGTATATGGCTGGCATCAGTGGCGGTCTTGTGATGAAACGGCAGATTGTCCCTCAAAAATAGCTCTAAAAATCGTCACTGGAAAATAAACATTGGCTTTTTAACACAGATTGCCCCGCCAGGAGCACGATAGGATGGCCTGATTCCCTGCCAGGAAGCTCATGCATTAAAAAAGTATGGAATAAATGCGTGCAAAAATTTTTATTTTCAGAAAAAAGCTGTAACTTTGTGCCCACATTCAGAGGCTCCCATGGCCAACAAGGAATGTCGGTCCTATAGCTCAGTCGGTTAGAGCAGCTGACTCATAATCAGAAGGTCCTTGGTTCAAGCCCAAGTAGGACCACCAGGAAACCTCCGGTAAGCTGATATCAGCTTACCGGAGG
>CADFRV010000088.1 GCA_902836725.1 Muribaculaceae bacterium | reverse complement strand
CGTCAAGGGTAACTCTCCGCTCTATTTCACGGTAGGCCATACATCGCCTCTTGCCGACGCAACTTTCAGGGGCGCAGACAGGGTGATCCGGGGGTGGGACTACACATTCAGCGTAGTGCCCTCTTATCCGGACCGTGATGTAGTGACAGTGAAAGCGAACGGATATATGCTCACTCCTGACCAGAACTACAATTATAGGATATCCAATGTGCTTTCCGACCAGAATATCGCCATCTATGTGCAGAGAGCATCTGAAGTAAAGGAGAAGCGCAGCATATGGGTAGGTGAGCCAGGAACTCTCTCCACTCTGATAGACGACGCCGACGCGGGTACAATCAAGGATCTTACCCTTTTCGGCACGATAGACGCCCGGGATTTCGCTTTCATGCGCAGCAGCATGAAACTTACACGCCTGGATATCTCGTCGGTCTACATCGCGGCCAATGGCACAAGCCAGGCGAATGCCATTCCGCGTGAGGCTTTCCGCGGTCTCTGGGGACTGAAGAATGTAATCCTGCCAAACAATATCAACCGGATCAACAATGGCGCTTTCCGTTTGTGCGGCATCACAGAGATTGTGATCCCGGCGGGAGTGAAGACTTATGAGTACAATGTATTCAACGGTTCGTCAGGTTTGCGCCATGTGTGGGTCGGAAATCCGAATGCGGCGTTTGTGAACTGGTGCGTGTTCAGTGGAACAAATACAGCCGCCATGACTCTCCACTGCCCGAGCCAGAGTGCCCTGGAGAGCTACAGCAACAAGGAATACTGGAAGGATATCGCCAACAAGGTAGTGGAAACCTATCCGGCCCAGACAGATCTGGCTCTTGCCGTGATGGAGAATCCGGATGTTAAATTTGAATCAGAAACTGAGGCAGGCCGCTATGCCCCTGGTACCAAAGTGGTGTTCAAGGCGGAGCATATCGCAGACAATGATGACCGTATGGTTGTATACGCCAATGCCACTCCTCTCACCCCCGACGCCCAGGGCAACTATGCGGTTACTCTCAACCGTAATACAATCATTCACTTCGACCTGATAAAGCCTATTGCAGCCAGCGCCAAAGCGTCGCCCTGGCAGCTTACCGACGACGGCGGCACAGTCGGCCTGTTGACCGATGTGGTGAATGTGATACCTGGTGTTGAGTTCACAATCCGCGCCAACTCTTTCAGAGTGACAGACCGCAGTGTGTTCTGGGCGGCTGTGCTCACAGATGCCAACGGTGGCATAAAGGAATTCATATCTCCGATAAATACGATGACAGGTGCGGCGGCTTCAGGCCTGAAGATGAATATCAACTGCTGTGTGCGTGAGGCAACGGTGCGTGAAGGCAATTTCATACGCCTTGCCACATCGTTCAACCAGAAAGAATGGAGTCTTGTGGAAGGGATCAATGACAATGTGATAGATGCCCTCCCCGCCATAAATAACCAGACACCGGTATATAGTTTCACTTTCCCCGAAGGGATCAGAGAGACAGTGAATCTGTCGGGTATAGTGGAGAGCGCCGTGCATGGCCGGGATCTTACATTCCGTATGTCTCCCAAAGATGCCACAAATGTGCTGACGGTGAAAGCCAACGGCATTCCTATCGCAGGGGAGGCTAAATCTGTGGCATATTCCTTTATAGCAAAGGAAAACCTGGATTTTGAAATAGCGGTGACAAAGTCGAAAAAACTGACCGAGATTGTTTTTGACCTCAAGGAAGGTGAGCGCCTGTGGGACCCGAATGACTTCAACCAGATGCGCTCCAGATTCATGGCTGCCAACGGCAAACAGCGTATGGTGGTCAAAGGCAAAATCGACAAGACCGATTTCGATATGTTCAAGCATGCATATTTTGCGTCGCAGAAATTCTCTGTTATCGATCTTTCTGAAGCCCAGATTGTAGCAGACCGCAAGGCGCCCGCGTCTTACATTGCCGACGAATTCCCTTCAAACGCTTTCTGGGCGACAACTTCACCGAACAAGAACCTGGTGAACAGCCTGAAAGAGGTTAAGCTGCCTGCAACGGTAAAGCGCATCGGAATGAATGCGATGGAAGGATGTGCCGAAATAACAGAGATTGAGCTTCCTCTCAATCTTTACAATGATGCCACGGTGTATTTCAACGGCAAGGACCGCCCGCATCAGGGAGGTTTGAAGAAAGACTGTTTCAAGTGTTGCAACAAGCTCACGACAATCTATTGCTATGCTGCTCCGGAAGGGGATAAGGTTCATCATATAGATTTCAATTATCCTTCAACATGGAATGGCAATACGCCCGATTATTATCCGAACAATCTCGGTCTTTCAGATTGTTCAAAAGTGACTGTTGTGGTCAAGCCCGAATATCTGGCAAAATATAAGAAGCCACATTCGGTAGATTGGAACGACTGGCATAACGGGTGGGTTATCAATGGTTTCAATATCCTGGGCGAATATCCTGTGTATGGTGTCAACTTTGAGACAACGCGCTGCTTTGTGCCGGACAAGAATGTGGATATCAACCGTTTCGCATCGTTCCTTGGCGACAATGTGAAAATAGAGAGCCTTGCCGTAGGCGGCAAACTCCATATAGGTGTGAAGAGCCAGGTTACCTCCAACCGTCCGGCAGGTGTTGATGCTTATGTCGCCAACGCCAAGGTGAAGGTTTATGACAATGGAAAACTTCTGCCAGACGATGCCGTGGCACAGGACGGTTCTGTGACGTTGACATATTACAATCCTAACAGGTATCCCGAAAAGAGCGGCAACCATAATGTTAATGTGGTGTACCTCTATGATGTGAATTTTGCCTGCACTTCCAGCAATTTTGTGATTGAGCCGGAGACTGTGCGCAATAATGAGAATCTGGGAGATGCAGCTACGGAGTTCGAGTATTTCAACTATTACGATGCCGTCGCTCCGGTGCTTGAAAGTGTGAAGGAGGAGAGCCAGGTGCGCTTCAAGGTGAATCTCAGAGGTGTGGATGCATCGCAGGTTTCCGTAATGGTGAAAATCGGAGAAAATGTGATCTTACCTGATGAGAGCGGCTATTACAGCGTTGATGTTGCCGACAGCAATGTAAATGTGAATGTGTTTGCAGTGCCCCGCAACGGTGCCGTGCTGAATCCTGCCGAAGTGGATGTGATCAGTCCGGCGGAAGCCAATAATGTTACTTCTATATCATTTGCCGGCGATGTGGATTCCGATAAGCTCAAAGAAGTGATAGATAAGTTCCCCGCTATAGAAGAGGTGGATCTTTCAGAGCTTACAGTCGCACTTCCTGCAGGTGCAATGGCAGGGAAAGAGACCTTGAAGGGTGTGGTTCTGCCAGAGGCTTCTGATATCGAGGCCGGGACATTCAGTGGATGTACGGGCCTGATGAGCGTAACGGTGCCTGAAAGTGTGGACTATATCGGTGCCGATGCTTTTTCGGGATGTTCGTCGCTCGAGAGTCTGAGCTTCACCGGAATCAAGGCCGTCGGTGCGAATGCTTTTGCCGGTTGCGACAATCTCACAACGATTATTTTCAACTCTCAAAAGACAGATGCTCCGGCGCGTGCACGCCGCAAGTCAGAGAGCACCCGTCCGGCAGACTATTCTGCGGACGCTTTCAAGGGTCTGAATCCTAACTGCATAGTATATATCGATGAAAACGAGGAGGTGCCTGTTGCTAAAGCCAATTATGTGGCAGTGCGCTCCACACAGGATGCCGACGGCAAGATGGAACGCGTTTATGAGGCTACAGGCAGTATTTATCTCGATGGGTCATATCCGTTCAATGCCATAAATACTTTCTCAGTGCCGAACGGCAATATTGTGAGCTACTGTATGGATCTGAAAGCGTCAGACGGCAAGATCAACTGGAGTCCCCTTCTGCTGCCGTTCTCGCCGACGCGTGTGATAGATGCTTCCGGCAATGAAATGATAATCTATATCGGTCCCGACTGTCTGGTGCCTGATCAGAATTATATGGTAGGTACTGTCAGCCGTGCCTTCGGAGACGGTTTCATGCTCACAAACACTATCAAAGCCAATGAACCCAATGTGGTGAGCCTCCATGCAGCCACGTTTGACCGCACGGTATATTTTGTGGCCGATAACGGTGAGGTGGTACGCACTCCCGAGGATATGCGCAGGAAGTGTGTTGACTATGATCTTGTGGGAACATTCGACAAGCGTGAGCTGCCCGGTAGCCGTACCTATAAGCTGAACGACGCAGGATCTTCGTTTGTGTCTGACGCAGCTTCCCTTTATGTGGAAACTGTGGACAATGCCGATGTGAGAACCGAGGTTGCGCCATTCTCGGTGTACGTGGAGGCTGATCCCGGCCGTGTGTTCGACATCAACATCGATCCGGGTATCACCACCGGTGCCGACGGTGCTGTGGCTGACGGTATGCGTAACGGCCTCAGAATAGAGCGCGACGGCGACATGCTTGTGATCTATTCCGACTGTGCCCGCAGTGTGGAACTGTTCGGTGTGGATGGCATGCTGGTTAAAGTGGTCGTGCTTTCTGAAGGACGCAATACTGTAGGCGGTCTGGCAAACGGTGTCTATATCCTTGATGGTATGAAGGTGGTGATCTGACCATATTCCCTATACTTTTCATGAAGGGGGTGTGTCATAATGGCCAGGATGCCTGAGCCATCGTGACACACCCCCGTCATATGGGCAGAAATAAGGCGGCGTATCAGAATACATGGATTCTGATACGCCGTCTTTCGCATATAAGGGGGTTAGGTTTATTTCAGCAGCAGTGACTGGGCTTTTTGTGTGAGGAGGTCATATGGCATGCCTCCGACGTGGCGTTCGATGTTACCGTTAATGTCAATGAAGAATAGGGTCGGTATGGAGCGGATGTTTGCCGCGGTTGCGAGTGCCTGGTTTTTGTCAACATCGACTTTAAGCACCTTGATTTTTCCATCGAAGTCGTCGGCCAGTTGCTCAATGAGCGGAGAGAGCGCTCTGCATGGTCCACACCATGTGGCGTAGAAATCTATGATTACGGGTGTCTTGCCGGTAAAATCGTATCCTTTTAGAAAAGGAAGGTAATTGTGTATGGTTTCCATTGGCAGTTATTTCTTATTTTTTAAGTTCCATTATTTTTATGGGGCATGCCATGACGCATTTCCCGCATTTGATGCAGTCGGTGTGCAGGTAGCCGGTCTGTTGTCCACGGCTGTCGTATGGTGTGAGCTGCATCGGACATACACGCGCACAGCTTTTGCATTTCATCTGGCATGTGTGTGACACATGTATGTTGATGAACCCTTTCGGCAGTGGAGCCTTTTTGGGGGATACCCATGAAGAGAGTGTGCCCATCGGGCAGAAGGAGCACCATGTGCGGGGCGCATAGATAAACGAAAGGGTAACTCCCACGACGGTAGTGAGCATGATTATGTTCCAGAATACACGGCCGACAGCGTTCCAGTCGCCCCATGCGAAAAACATCTGTATTCCGAACATGGTGAATATGAACATAACCATGAACAGGCGGAAAGATTTTGTGCGCACAAATGGCGGTATAGGTCTGTGTGGTGAAAATCTGGCGAGCAGACGATCGTACATGTTGCCTCGGGGACAAGCGTTTCCGCACCACCATCTACCGCGTCTGATTGCGAATGCTACAGGAGCGACCATGCATATCAGCGCGAGCAGGCCGATGACCGGATAAAAGAATCCGATGACGAGATATGCCAGCAGTATGAGGTAAATGGGGTAGCCTTTTGATGGGAGGTATCGGTGGAAGTTTCTTGAGGACATATAAAAAACGTGTCTGTTGGGGTTATTGTGTTGCTTACATTGGCAAAATTACAAACTGATGGATTGACCGACAAATGATTTTGACTATCTTTGCATAGAATTTATCTATCGCGATACGAATGACTCTGCAACAACTGAAATATATCATAGCCATAGACCGATACCGGAATTTCGCTTTGGCGGGGGAGGAACTTGGGGTTACTCAGCCAACACTGAGTTCGTTGCTTCAGAAACTCGAGCAGGAGCTTGGAGTGCGCTTGTTCGAGAGATCCAACAAAGGTGTGGAGCCAACGTCTGCCGGCAGGAAGATTATTCTCCAGGCCGAGAGGGCTGTAAACGAGGCTGAACGCATACCGGAGCTTGTGGCAGAGGAAAAAGGTGCGGTGGCCGGTGACCTTAAGCTGTCTGTCGGTCCGACTATCGCGCCGTATATTCTGCCTAAGTTCATCAGGATGTACACCGGAATGTTTCCTGATGTGAGGCTGTCGATAGAGGAGATGAAGGCTGAGGCTATGCTTGACGCCTTGAGGTTGTGGAAACTTGACATTGGCATAGCCATAAGCGGACATGCGCGGGATGGTGTTTTGGAGATTCCGCTGTATACGGAGCCTTTTATGGTCTATATCGCCGAGAGTTGCTGGCGGAAACTGCCGGTATTCCGTCCGGAGCATCTCGAGCATGAGCAGATGTGGGTAATGAAGGAGTCGCAGTGCCTGCGTGACAGTGCGTTCAGTTTCTGCAAGGCAAGAAGTGTGGGGAAAAGGATATATGAGGCGGGAAGTATCGAGACATTGATACGGATAGTGGACGAGAACGGAGGCTTCACGATAATACCTGAGATGCATCTGCCTATGCTTACCGAGAAGCAGCGGGCCAATGTGAGGCGTATCGAGGGTGATTATCTGTCGCAGCGCCGTGTATCTGTGTATGTGCGTGAGGATTTCATAAGGGAACGTATGATCAACAGTGTGGTGGAGGCATTGCAGACGTTTATCCCGCGGCGTATGATGGATGCGCGTATAGTTAAATACGGGATAAAGCTGTGAGAACCGGTGTGATGACATTGAATTAATATAGTGAGCCATGAACAGGATAGAGACAGCGAGACTGATATTGCGGGAATGGACGGAGGCGGATCTGGTACCGTTTTCACAAATCAACAGTGATGCGGAGGTGATGGAGCATTTCCCCAGGATGCTTTCTTATGATGAGAGTGCGGACTTCTACAGGAGGATAACAGGGGAATTCGCCGAATGTGGGTGGGGTCTGTTTGCGGTGGAACTGAAAGAGACCGGTGAATTCATAGGATATACAGGTTTCCACCGGTTTGATTTCGATGCTGAGTTTTCGCCCGGAGTAGAGATCGGGTGGAGGCTTGCCAGACGCCACTGGGGAAACGGGTATGCCACCGAGGCTGCGAAGGCTTGTATAGAGTATGCACGCGAAAAGGGATTGGCTGCGAGGCTGTATTCTTTTACTGCGGTATGCAACGTGAGGTCGCGGAGGGTGATGCAGAAAGCGGGACTGGAGTATGCGGGCAATTTCATGCATCCTGCGTTGCCCGACGGCCACCGGCTTAAGGAGCATGTGCTGTACAGGATTGAACTCTGAGAAGTCTTCGTCGCGTCTGTGAGTCACATGGGAAAGGATCACAAAAATATGGTCGAGGATCAGGATTGTGTGCGGTTCTTCAGACCGTGCGATGCGTTGCGGCCGTATGTGCGCTATTTCTATGTGCTTAAAGTCAACGGCTGTCTGAGAACCCTGACCTTTCCGCTCGGTTGTCCGCAAATGATTTTCCATAAAGGGACACCGCTGTATATACCGGAACTGGATGTACGGCAAAGCAAATTTACTGTCAGCGGGCAGGTGAATTTCCCGGCGCATGTGTGCTCGGAGGGTGGTACGGAGATGATTGTGGCTGTGTTTTATCCGCATACCGCGGGACTGTTCACGGATGTGCCCATGTCGTTGCTGTATAACCGTGAGATTTCCGGGTATGATCTGGAGAACAGGGCGCTTGACGGATTGGCTGCCAGAATATCGGAGTGCGGTGACAACCGGCACTGCGTAAGGATGATCGAGAAATGGATGATTGCGAAGCTGCGGCACATGCAGGGGGGAAATATCGGCAGGATAGGAGCCGCAGTGAGAAAAGTGCTTGAAGTGCCTTCCGCGAGTGTGGAGGAGTTGGCGTCCACGGCATCCCTGGGCAGGAAACAGTTCGGCAGGGTGTTCGGCGATATGGTGGGTATGATGCCTAAGGAGTATGCCCGCGTGGTGCGTTTCCAGAGGGCGCTGTGGCTTATGCAGATGGGGGAAAGGGATGGCGCAGGGATTGCATATGGCGCAGGCTATGCCGACCAGTCGCATCTCATCCGTGAGTTCAGGATGTTCAGCGGATGCACACCCCGGCAGCTGACGGAGGTGTGCGAGCCTTATTCAGATCTGTTCTGCTGCCCGGTCTGACGGAGTGAAAAATGTCTCTTTTATTCTATGGAGTCACAGTAGATGCGGGTAATTTTGCACTAAAAAAGATATGATGGAAGAGGTAGATCCCGGGAGTACGACACGTGCATACGCTTTTGAGATGTGGATGAAGGCGCCGATGCCGATGGTGACGTTCTACAAGACAATTGATGTGTCGCGTGTAGTGAGCATGAGCCGGAAGAAAGGGTTGAAATTCAATATGCTGATGTGCTGGTGTATAGGGAAAGCGGCAAGCCGGGTGAAAGAGTTTTATATGCTTCCTGTCGGGGGACGCCTGGTGAGGTATGACAGCATTGCTGTGAATACGATTGTGGCCAACAGGGAGGGGGAGGTGAGTTCGTGCGACATCCCTTTTTCCGACGATCTGCAGACGTTCAATGCGGATTATCTGCGTCTGACGCGCAGGGTGATGGAGTCGTGTACGAATCACGACCTGACGGACGCGATGGTAATAGGAACTTCTGCTCTTGTTGAATATGATCTTGACGGCGCCACGGGAATGTACAGCGGTGTGTTCAACAATCCTTTCATGATCTGGGGACGGTATCGCCGCCGTTGGCTGAGGACTACGCTAAAGGTTTCGTTTCAGTTCCATCATACGCAGATGGACGGGGCGCATGCCGCCCGCTTCCTGGATCTGCTTCAGCAAGAGATCAGTTCACTCGGCAGCTGAGGGGTATTAAGGGTGTGCTTGTTGGCGCCCTGATTGTGTGGAACAGGCATAGGACGCCCCTCAGCTCTTATCGTGATTTGCTTCGCCCAATATGACTTTTAACGTTAGACCTTTTGCATTGTGCCAGTCTACCCAGCCATTTGAACTGCGCCTTTATTGCTAACGTAGACCATACGGGTTCCTTGCGGGGTGCCGTCAATAAGATATGTAGTTATAGTTTTGCCCATGAGAATAAGCTGATCATGAATTAAATTCCTTCCATTCAAATGCATCACAGATGCACTCCAGGATATAAGCGGTATCAGCGGCAGTAAACGTTTCGAAAACTGACCCGCGTATAAGTATAGGGTACAAAAGCCCGAAAACGCTCCGTTTTCACCTTCTGAAAATCGCTTTCCAAGACCTTCCCGGCCTGCGTTTTGTACCGGTAAAGTTAGCGATTTTCAGGGATTTTTACAGTGAGAATCTGAATTAATCCTCGGCGTATTCGTAATAAATATCCCAAAGAGTGTCCGGGAACCCCCAACCACAGCATTCTACCGACTCAATCATCTTTTTCATGCGTGGCGAGTATTCGGACATCAGTCCATTGGATGATATGAATTTGACCGCTTTGTTGAAATTGTTTTCAAGAGCGGTGTAAAACGGCTCATCGTAGTCACCATATTGCGCGGTAAGGCTACACCCTTGCTCAACATAATATAGCATCAGATCAGCAATAGCATTAGGGTCAGGAATGAGTTTCTTGAATGCGGTTATCAGTTTATTGCATTCTCTGAAACTCGGATCTTTGGGCCAGTCATTGCGA
>CADFRV010000087.1 GCA_902836725.1 Muribaculaceae bacterium | reverse complement strand
AAAGGAGGTAATCCTATCAAAGGCGGTTGGTTGATAATGCGATCCATTCTCGCCAGACCGTCATATTTCTTTGATAAACTCAAACATAATTTATGAGCCAACAAAGTAAGACGCCCCGACTTATAAGCGATGTTATCGGTTTTCTCAATGATAACGTAGAGTATGCTGTACTTCGTAATTATGAGGGGTTGCCATATAGTAATGCCGCCCGTGATATTGATATCATCATTCGCAGAAAAGATCTGAGGCGCATACAACATGATATAGTAGGGATCATTGAAAAAACTGGATGGAAAATAGTTACCTATTTGAATTCAGACAGACTTGTCACATTTGTGTGTGCTCGCAACGATGGACAGGAGACCTCTATAATGCAATGGGATTTTTTTGTTGATACATCTGTATTCGGCATTTTGCTGATGAGTGCTGATGAATTTCTGTCCGACAAGGAATTTAATGGTTATTTATGGCATTCCCGTATAGATTCTAAGTTTCTTGACAAATACCTGTATGACCGGGCGGTAGGGGCTCCATATCCGAAAAAATACCAGGCAGTCAAGGAGGCTGCGCAGGATTCTCCCGTTGTCAAGGCGAAGCTCAGGCAACTCTTCGGGGTTGATACTGTTGAGGAATGTGATAAGACCTCTGGTCGCAAACTGTTAGGGCGTGCAATTGGCTGGAATCTCCGTCATCGTCCGTTCGGACTGGTTGCCGGCATATCACGTTTCCTACAGACATTTACAGGCAATTATCTAATGTCTCGTACCGGTTTTTCGGTAGGTTTCACCGGGCCCGACGGCTCGGGAAAAACAACTGTCATCGACCGCACGATCGAGCGGCTCGGCGATGTATTCGCCACTGCCCATGCATATTATCATTTCCGCTCGGCCCTTTTCGGCAACCTCGGCGACGTAGCACATTCTGCCGGTCTGAAAAAAGAAGTGGATCGCAACTACAGCGACCCCCATCGTGGCGGCAAGACTGGTGCAGTTTCTTCCCTTGCCAGATTGGGGTATTATTCAGTCGATTACATTCTTGGCTATTTCGCTAAGGTCAAAACCAAGACACGTATCACTCGACTTGTCATTTTCGACCGGTATTTTACCGATATCATATGCGATAGTCGGAGATCGCGTATCTACCTCCCACCCAAGTTTCTGAATATATGGCGTAAGCTGTTCATACCCTCTTTGGATTACAATATCCTTCTCACCGCTTCTGCCGAGACGATTCTCTCGCGTAAGCGTGAGCTTGACGAAGCCGGTATACGCGCTATAAACGATCGCATCGATTATCTCGCTCCGCAACCTGGTTATCTGAAAGTGCTCAATGAAAGCACTCCAGATCAAGCGGTCACAACCATCCTCAATCACATATTCAACTGTCAGCATACAAAGAATTTAAAGCGTCTGAAATAAAGCTGATATGTCACGACTGAAAATTTTTATCTCTGCATACGCCTGTGAGCCCGGGCTTGGTAGCGAGATCGGTGTTGGGTGGCATTGGGTACTTGAGATGTCACGGTATTTCGAGCTGTGGGTGTTGACCCGCGAGAGCAACCGTGGATCGATAGAGCCGTGGATCAAGGAACACCCGGAATACAGCGGCATACATTTTCTCTATTTCGATCTGCCTAAATGGGCGCGTTTCTGGAAAAAAGGTCTGCGTGGCGTCCGTACATACTATAATCTCTGGCAATGGTTCACCAACCGTATAGTGCGACGCACCATGCGCCGGAACGACATAAAGATATTCCACCACCTGACCTATGGCAATGCTCTGTGGGGAGTTAGCCGCTATGGCTCGCGTCAGAAATTCATCTGGGGGCCGATCGGCGGTCTTGAGACCATACCTGAGGACTTCTCCCGGCATTATGCCCGTAAATCCCGTCTGATAGAGAGCATTCGGCGCCTTTCAGTGAAACTATCCTGTCAAAGTCCCGCATTGAAGAGAAGGGCGCGACGTGCCGATCTCATATTGTGTAAGACCGCGCTTACACGCGACCTTCTTCCTGCCGACGCGCAGAAACACGCCGTGCTGTTCACCGACGTGGCTACCGACACCTCCGTTTCGTCTCTTTCCCCTACAGCAACCCATACTGGCCTCTGCTGTCTGGCCGTCGGACGTCTTGATGCCTGGAGAGGGTTCGACCTCGCCATAGAGGCAGTGGCACGGGCCGTCCGCACTTATCCCGAAATCCGTCTCGGCATAATGGGTAAAGGTGTTGACCACGAGCGCCTCGAAGCATTGGCACGCCGTTTGGGCATAAGTGAGAATGTGATATTTTTAGGGGCGGTTCCTCCCGAAGATTACCGTAGGCTTATGGCCGAAGCCGACGTAGTTCTCAATCCCGCATTGAAAGAGGGAGCGGTTACAGTTTCTTTCGATGCCATGGCGCTTGGAAAACCGTTGATCGCCCTTGACACTACCGGATATACACGATATTTCAAGCCCGATTTCTCTATCGTCATACCGCGTCGCGACCGCGATGCCGTAATATCCGATTTCGCCGATGCCATACTGACGCTTACCGATTCTGACCTGCGCCGCAAAATGGGTGACAAAGCCCGTCATGAAGCCGGAAACATCTCATGGCGCCACCATGGCGAGGAAATACGCGATATAATACTTGATGCTTTCAATTGATTCCATCGTTGTCAGTGGAAGCCGACCGTTCTACCGGTTTTCAAATGCTGACGGCAAAACATGGCTTATGCCCTCCAATGGGCTTTCCACAGCCCTGCAGCTATATCAGCCGGGTGGAGTAAAAGGAAAACTCCTGAAAACGCTTTTTCCTGTCTTACATTGGTTTAGCCCTGTGCGTTCCCAGCTTCATGCCACTTTGGAAAAAGCAGACCTCCGTCCCGATATAGCCGCAGCTGCAACCGAAGCATTCGGCAATCAGCCTCTCTCCTTCTCCATTTTCGGAGGCACCCCCTCCGTTCATCAGAAGATCACCGTCCAGTTTTTTAGCGGACAGAGGATTGACGGATATTGCAAACTTACGGATTCCCCATCTGTAAAGGCACTTTTCATCCATGAGAAATCTCTGCTTGATCATCTTCATCAGGCCGGGTTGCATGATATTCCGGAATGCCTGGGATGTTCGTCGTTCCCCGACGGCACATCATATTTCATACAGTCTACCGTAAAAAGCCGTCGCTCGTTCTCCCCTTATCGGTGGACCAATCTGCATGAGGATTTTCTGAAACGTATGTCTGCAATGACTTTGACTTCAGTCCGCTTCGAGAATTCCGATCTCGGGGAATCGTTGTTGTCACTGCAGAAAAACCTCCATAAAATACCTGCTGTTTATCATCGGCAGATAAAATCCTCTCTTTCACGTATTCTTGAGGCGAATCTCGGACATGAGGTGCAATATTCCGCTTTCCATGCCGATTTCACTCCATGGAACATGTTTGTTGAACACGGACGTCTCTTTGTTTTCGACTGGGAATACGGGCGTCTTACATATCCGCCCATGCTTGACCGCTACCATTTCTTCACGCAGCAGGCGCTCCATGTGGCTCACCTCGCGCCAGAGCGTATATACAGCGGTTTGCAGCGGCTGCCATGGTTCTCTCCTCAGTATTTTACCATATATCTTCTGGATATAATATCGCGTTTCACCCTCCGCGAAGAGGGTGAATTGCCCCCGGCTGTTATCGCCATGTTGCACACCTGGTGCGATCTTCTGGCGCTCGCAGACCGATAAGCTGCATCTACAACACATACACACAATGAAACGGCATATTGTCTGTTTCCACCTTCTGAACGACTTCAGCGGAAGTCCCAAAGTACTCCATAACGTATTGGAGGGATTATTGAACGATGGCTGTGAAATAGACCTGATTACAAGCAGAGGGGGAGTTCTTGACTCACTCGCCGGTGACCGGCTTATGCGCAGGAGTTACCGTTATGCGTTCTCTTCCAGTCCTGCGGTTACCATGTTGCGGTATACCGTTATTCAGGTTCTGACTTTCTTTATGGCATTGCGATATATGTTCAGACGCGATGTCATTTTTTATATCAATACGATTCTTCCTGTAGGTCCCGCTCTTGCCGGAAGACTGATGGGTAAACGTGTTGTTTATCACTACCACGAGAATGCATTCGTGAAAAGCCGGTTTTATATAACCCTTGCCAGGATCATGGAGCGTATAGCCCACCATATCATATGCGTATCCTCATATCAGGCATCTTTCCTTGAACGCAAGCATGGCGTGTCTGTGGTTCCCAATGCTCTTTCATCCAAATTCACGGATAGGCTCCATCCCGCTCCTATGGAGGCATTTGATCGTAAAACCGTGCTGATGCTTTCATCGCTGAAGGCATACAAGGGCACGCGTGAGTTTCTGCAGCTCGCAAGGCTTTTGCCGGAATTCAAATTTGTTCTGGTGATCAACGATACTCCGGAGGCCATAGCGCAATGGATGGAGAAAGAACATATCACATTGACAGAAAATGTAACTCTTCATCCCCGTACATCCGATGTGACCTCTCTTTACAATTCCGCCTCATTGGTGCTTAACCTCTCTGACCCATCTCTTTTTATCGAAACCTTCGGCCTGACAGCTCTTGAAGCTATGTCCTGTGGTCTCCCTGTCATCGTGCCTCCGGTCGGAGGAATCGCCGAGATGGTGACAGACGGAGTGAACGGCTATCATATTGATTGTAAGGATACCGACCGGCTTGTGGAAACGATATCTCTCATCCTTACAGATCGTGAACTTTATCAGTCTCTTTCGCGTGAAGCGCTTGCTGTGTCGCGTCGTTTCAACCGCGATGCGATGATTAAAAATATATCTTCCGGACTTTTCAATTGAAAGGATAACATTTCTACAATTGTGAATATCAAAAAAGTTGCAATTATTGGTACGCAGGGTGTACCGGCTAATTATGGCGGATTCGAATCGCTTGTAGAGAATATAATCGGTGATAACTGTCCTGCCGATGTGCGTTATACTGTCTTCTGCAGTTCCAGTGACATGTATTCGCGGCAGCAGTTATACAAAGGAGCTACGTTGAAATATGTGCCGCTGCATGCTAACGGCATCCACTCCATCCCCTACGATATGCTCTCCATGTGCAGGGCCATGAGAGGATTCGACGTGATTCTGGTTCTGGGGGTGTCGGGCTGCATGTTCCTGCCTGTCCTGAGAATGTTTACTTCTGCGAAAATCATAGTAAATATCGATGGCCTCGAGCACAAGAGGGACAAATGGGGTAAGACTGCCCGATGGATCCTTAGAAATTCCGAAGCGATGGCTGTGAGGTATGCAGATGTAATAGTCGCAGACAACAAGGGGATCCAGGATTATGTCAGGCAGACCTATGACAAGCCATCCGAGCTTATCGCATATGGTGGCGACCACGTCCGCAGGCATATTCCGGCTGAAAAGACTGAGGCAATTTTGGAAAAATACCGCCTGAAAAAAGGTCGCTACGCCATTACTGTGTGCCGCATAGAGCCTGAAAACAATAGCCATATCATCCTGGATGCTTATTCGCGCATAGACAGCCCCCTTGTATTCATAGGCAACTGGAACCATAGCGAATGGTCGAAGTCATTGCGCAGTAAATATTCCGCTTACAGGCGTTTCAGGAGCCTCTGTCTCTCAAAACGGCGTAGACCTGCCGGATGCCATCTATGATCTTGATATACTGTATGCTCTCAGGTCAAGTGCCGGTGTCTACCTCCATGGACATAGTGCCGGTGGCACAAATCCCTCTCTCGTTGAAGCCATGCATTTTGGTATGCCGATCATAGCATATGATGTGGTCTATAATCGCGAGACAACAGAAAACAAGGCATATTATTTCAGATCGGCGGACGATCTGGTTTCTCTACTCGGGAGGACAGATCTTCAGGGAAGCGATATGAAAGAGATCGCGCAAAGCCGTTACACTTGGCGCCATATTTCTCGCCAGTATTCCGATCTCTATTGATATACTTTTGTTAACACTGAAATTCAGAATCATATAGGTGTCGATAGAGGAAAAAATCGTAACTTTGTACCCAATAATCCATAAATAGACAGATATGAAAGGAATCGTATTGGCTGGTGGCTCAGGAACGCGTCTGTATCCGCTTACCAAAGGTGTATCCAAGCAGATGCTGCCGGTGTTTGATAAGCCCATGGTTTACTACCCGATATCAACGCTTATGTTGGCAGGAATTAAGGATATACTGATTATATCCACTCCTACGGATCTTCCGGGCTTCAAACGTCTACTCGGCGACGGTTCAGACTATGGCGTTAATTTTTCATATGCCGAGCAGCCCTCTCCTGATGGACTCGCGCAGGCTTTCATTATCGGAAAGGATTTCATCGGCGATGATTCCGTGTGTCTGGTGCTTGGAGACAATATATTCCACGGCGCAGGTTTCTCGGGAGTTCTCAAACAGTCTGTGGCAGCCGCCGAAAAGGAGAACAAAGCCACAGTATTCGGCTATTGGGTCGATGATCCGGAGCGTTACGGCGTAGCCGAGTTTGATAGTGCGGGCAATTGTCTCTCGATAGAGGAAAAACCCGAGCATCCCAAGTCGAACTATGCCGTTGTAGGCCTCTATTTCTATCCCAATAAAGTGGTTGATGTCGCTTCCCGTATCAAACCGTCGGCGCGTGGCGAGCTTGAGATCACCACTGTAAACCAGGAGTTCCTCAAAGACGGCGAACTCAAGGTGCAGACCCTTCCGCGCGGTTTCGCATGGCTTGATACCGGCACGCACGATTCCCTCGCCGAGGCATCCATCTATGTGGAGGTGCTTGAAAAACGCCAGGGACTGAAGATCGCATGCCTTGAAGGCATCGCTTACCGTCAGGGATGGATCAGCAAGGAAAAAATGGTGGAGCTGGCCCAGCCGATGCTTAAAAACCAGTACGGCAGATATCTTCTTAAGGTTGTGGACGAGATGGAGCGTACAGGAAATAAAAATCTTGATTGACGATGGAAATAATAAAGACTGATATAGAGGGTGTTGTAATCCTTAAGCCCCGTGTGTTCACAGATGCACGCGGTTATTTCTTCGAAAGCTACTCCAAATGTGAGTTCGACGCCAATGTGCGTCCTGTCGATTTCGTTCAGGACAATGAATCATGTTCTACACGCGGCGTGATGCGCGGACTGCATTTCCAGCGTCCCCCTTTCACCCAGTCCAAACTGGTGCGTTGTGTCAAAGGTTCTGTTCTGGATGTCGCTGTAGATATCCGCAAGGGATCTCCGACATATGGCCGTCATGTCGCCGTTGAGCTGACGGAGGACAACCATCTGCAGTTCTTTGTTCCCCGCGGTTTCGCGCACGGTTTCGCTGTACTGTCGGATGTCGCTGTTTTCCAGTATAAATGCGATAACTTTTATCATCCCGAAGCCGATGGAGGCATCTCCATTCAGGATACCTCTCTGGGTATAGACTGGCATCTCGATCCATCGCAGGCCATCCTCTCAGAGAAAGATCTCAAACACGCCTTGCTTAAGGATTTCGATTCTCCATTTGATTATAACGTAGACCTTTACGCAGAATGAACATACTTGTTACCGGAGCCAACGGACAGCTTGGCAATTGCCTTCGCAATGTCGTAGAGCGTGGCTCTAAAGACCACTATATCTTCACCGACGTGGCTGAACTGGATATCACCGACGCCGCTGCTGTAAGCAAAATGGTGAAAGATAATGACGTAAACATGATCGTCAACTGCGCGGCATACACCAATGTGGATAAAGCTGAGGATGATGCCGACTTTGCTGAAATATTGAATGCCGTGGCTCCCCGCAATCTCGCCGAGGCATTGAAGCCTGTGGACGGCACCCTCATACATGTCTCTACCGATTACGTTTTCGGTGGAAACGCCGGGAACACCCCTCGCGCTGAAAACGAGCCTGCCAACCCCACGGGAGTTTACGGTCTCACCAAGCTACACGGCGAGCAGCAGATCGAAGCCACCGGTGTCAGAGCACTCACATTCCGCACGGCATGGCTATATTCTGAATATGGCAAAAACTTCGTCAAGACCATGCTTTCACTGACATCCACAAAACCGGAACTGAAAGTGGTTTTCGATCAGGCTGGCACACCTACATATGCCCAGGATCTTGCCGACGCTATCTTTCATATAATAGAAAACCGTAAATTCCAGGGCAACGAAGGTGTATACCATTACTCCGACGAAGGTGTGTGCTCCTGGTATGATTTCACGAAAATGATAGCTGAAATCGCGGGAAACACCGCATGCGACATTCAGCCGTGCCACTCCGACGAGTTCCCCTCAAAGGTGGTTCGTCCGTCATATTCTGTGCTTGACAAGACCCGGTTCAAAAACACATTCGGTCTGAAGATACCCTATTGGACCGACTCACTTAAAACCTGTATTAAAAACCTGAAAGAAAAATGAAGCGTAATATACTAATAACCGGTGGCGCCGGATTTATCGGCTCCCATGTTGTACGTCTGTTCGTCAATAAATATCCCGACTATCATATTGTTAACCTCGACAAGCTTACATATGCCGGCAACCTTGCCAACCTCAAGGATATCGAGGACAGACCCAACTACACTTTCGTCCGCGCAGACATAGCCGATCTTGAGGAGATGCGTCGCATCGTCAGCGAATATAAGATCGACGGCATTATACATCTCGCGGCTGAAAGCCATGTAGACCGCTCGATCAAGGATCCCTTCACATTCGCCCGCACCAATGTAATGGGAACCCTCGCTCTCCTGCAGGCCGCAAAAGAATATTGGGAATCACTGCCTGAGAAATACGAAGGCAAGCGGTTCTATCATATTTCCACCGACGAGGTTTACGGCGCGCTCGAGCTGACTGCTCCCGAAGGCATCGAATCACCCTTTACAACCACAGCTTCATCGGCGGAGCATCACCATGCCTATGGAGAAGAATTCTTCCTTGAGACCACAAAATACAATCCCCACAGCCCCTATTCGGCCTCTAAGGCATCTTCCGACCATTTTGTGCGTTCCTACCACGATACATACGGCATGCCGACCATCGTGACCAATTGCTCCAACAATTATGGTCCCTATCAGTTCCCCGAAAAACTCATACCGCTGTTCATCAATAATATCCGTCACCGCAAGCCCCTCCCCGTCTATGGCAAGGGAGAGAATGTGCGCGACTGGCTGTTTGTAGAAGATCACGCACGAGCCATCGATCTCATTTTCCATGAAGGCAAGAATGCTGAGACATACAACATCGGCGGTTTCAACGAATGGAAAAATATCGATATTATCAAAGTGATCATCAAGACCGTAGACCGTCTCCTCGGTAATCCCGAAGGCTATTCCCTTGATCTCATTACATACGTCACAGACCGCGCTGGCCACGATCTCCGTTACGCCATTGATTCCCGCAAACTTCAGCGTGAGCTCGGATGGGAACCATCCCTCCAGTTCGAGGAAGGGATCGAGCGCACAGTCCGTTGGTATCTCGACAATCAGGAGTGGATGGACAACATCACCTCCGGCGAATACGAGAAATATTACGACGATATGTACTCCAACCGCTGATCATTCCTTATCCGCGCGGCTCCGTCAAAAGTCGTGTGATATTTCCTCCCATAAGCGGGCGGTATGCTGAAAGCATCATTTTCGGCATACCGCCCGTTCTTATACTATATTCTCGAATTGCATTGATTGCATTCTCTCCCTGCCTGCCGTTTCTCTCCAATCTTTGTCTCTTCCAAATCTCCTCCATTCTAATATCCCTCTTTCAATCACCTTAATATCCCTCTTTCGCCCAAAAACTTTTGTTTTGGTGCCGGCTGCATGCAGCCGTGAAAAGCCCACGGCTCTTTCA
>CADFRV010000086.1 GCA_902836725.1 Muribaculaceae bacterium | reverse complement strand
GGGCCGTGGTGTCTGTGGTCTATGGCTGAGTGCCGTTTATTTCACCGCGAGTTTGCGTGATACTGTACCTGCGTCGGTGGTGACGGCCATCACGTAGATGCCACCTGCGAGCGATGCTGCGTCAAGTTCGAGAGTGTCGCCGTCGGTGGAGAGGCTCATTACTTTGGCGCCCTGGATGCTGTATACGTCGACAGTCATTCCGTCGGCACCTACATGGCACACCTCGTAGCGGTGACCGCCGAGAGAGCTGACGATAAGGTTCTTCTCATTGTCGTCGGCTGTGACACCTTCGATGGAGGCGTTGCGTCTGATCGCTTCCTTGAGGCCGGCTACCGGATCGATCTTGCCGTTGCCCCAGCGGCGTTTCTTGAGCACGTTGGTGGTGTTGGTGTAGGTGTCTTTTTTAGCGGTTGTGGCCATTATATCCATACATTCTTCGGAACTCATCTGGGGCCATGCCTGGAGCCAGAGGGCTACTGTGCCTGCCACGAACGGGCTCGACATAGAGGTGCCCTGCATGGGGTAGTAGGGGCTGATGCGTGAGAACGAGTTGGAGAGTGCGGGGATCGCCTCTTTGCTGTAGGCGTCGGTGTACTCTGTGCAGTAGCGGCTTACTGCCGATACGATCTGTGCGCCGGGGCCGCAAATGAGCGGAAGGTCGCGGTTGTCGGCTGTTGTGCCGTATGACGAGAAGTCTGCGATATCGTTACGGGTGCCACCGCCTGAGTAGGAGGTGCCGTTCATGAAGGGGGTGGAAGTTGCGCGGCTTACATATGCGCCGACAGAGATCACGCGCTTGCCGGATGCCATCTCGTTGATGGAGCCGTCGGGGGTGCCGGGAGCGTATCCCTTGATATTCTCGCTTGCGAACACTACGTTGTCCTGGCTGTAAGCGCCTACAGCGATTGCGCTTACATAGGCGTTGAGAGTGCAGCCTTCCTTCCCGCGGATATTCACGCCGAAACGCACGTTACCGGAAGTGGCCTGCAGGCTGTTCTGCATGCTTACATAGTAGCGGCCTGTGTTGGGGTCCACGTTTGAAGTCACATACACTTGTGCGCCTGAAGCATAGTAGCTCTTCAGGCCGGGGCAGTTGGCGCCGTTCCATGTAAAGCTTCTTCCGCTGAGGTTGGTGATGGTATGTTTCTCTATGATCTTGTCGGTCGACTTGTTGTAGAGAACGAGATCGAGGTCGAAGGTGTCGTCGGTGCTGTTCCAGAATTCGGCGTTGTAGAGCACCTGTGCGCCATCTATAGTGGCAGGGGAGAGGAATGTGTTGATCGACGATCCGCGGAACGGGCGTTTAAGGGCGATGTTGCTGTCACCTTCGTTGCCGGCCGAGATACAGATGATGGCGTCGTCAGCGAGTTTGTCGAGTGTCCTTGATGTGGCTGAGTTCGGATCGTGGGGGCCTACGTTGCTTCCCAGCGAGAGGTTCACAACGGCGGGTTTGCCAAGTTCCTTGGCGCGTTTTACTACCAGATCTACGCCGCGGAGGATCTCCTCGTTGTAAAAATCGCCGCAGCCGATCACGATATCTGCGTCGGGAGCTACACCGTAATAAGGAATTGTACCGGTCTGCACGCCGTTCTTGCCATACTGGCTGTAGCGGCCCTGCACATCGTTGGAGCCGGCGATGATGCCGAGCACGTGAGTGCCGTGGGTGGCGGTGTTGTCTTCGGTGTCAAAGGCCGACACTGCGTCGGGGGTAGTGTAGGAAAGGTCTTTGCCACCGTCGCGTGTCACATATATTGAGTTCACGCGGCTGGTGCCGTCGGCTTTGCGGAAGGCGGCGTGGTTGGGGTCGAGACCGGTATCAAAAAGACCTACGATCACATCCTTGCCGGTGAAAGATGTGCCGGCAAGTCCTTCGACGGTGCCTGCATGTATGTCATCAACACCTGTGCTTTCGCGTGCGATATCCATATACACGCGGCTCTTGTTTCCGAATTCCACAGATTTTACTGCATCAAGCGATGCGAGTTCCTCTGTGCGGCTCAGCGGCATGCCCACGATGAGGATATCGCCGAAATCGCTGTACACTTCTGCGCCGATCTCTTCGAGATCCTCACGTGTCCCACCCTCGTTGAGGGTCACGATCATTGTTTTTATAATGTCTTTGGCAGGAGCTTTCCGTGCCGATGTCTGTGCCATGTATGTGTCAAGCATCAATCGGCCTGCTCCGTTGATTTTTGACTGCGCCAGTGCGCTGCCGCAAACCGCGGTGGCGAGCAATCCGAAAACAAGTAGATTTCTCTTCATATCTTCTTATTTAATATATGTGTAATGCAAGTGATAACTTCGTCGGTTGGTCGGGCGTCCGGAAAATGTGTAAAGCCATCCGCCATTTTGACAAGCATATAGATCTGTTGCTCGTCAATTTGCAAAGATAGCAAATCTATTTTTATCATTTGGATATTGATCGGATGATATTTTATTGTTTTGGCACTTTTTAACCATTGGCTCCGCATGGTCTGTTTTCTAGGTGTGCGGATGTCTGGCGCGGGGTGCACGGTTGGCTTCAGGAGGTGGAGTCACGGACTCTTCTTCCAAAAAGATATGGCGGCCATGGTTTATCGGGCAATTTTCAATAGATGTTAATTTTTCCGGTTGATACTTTGCTGTATTTGATATGTCGTAATAACGAAATGTAAGCGGAGCGCTTTGCGCCGCTGGCAGATGGTTTGCAGATGGCTTTTGTTTGTGATATTTAGTGGATATTTTGGCTGTAAATGCAGACATTTTTGTATACACGATGGGCGGTTCCGGAATTTTAACTCTTTTTTAATCTTTCACAGAGGCTTTATTCCCTTTTGTGCCGGAGTGGATATAACAGTCTGATATAGCGTGTGTTTTAAAATTGTGTTGTCGGAATATGTTTTTCAACATGCGCGATCTTCCCGTTAAAAGCCAACAAAAGTTTTGTATAAGTGTTTATTTTTTTGACATTTTGTCTTATCTTTGCGGAAATGATGTGGCAAAACCGGGAATAGCACGCTCCTTACAGATGTTTGTGGGCGTGTCTGTCTTGGCATTTTAACACGTTTCAGGCGGGAGCCTGGTGCGAAAAATGACTGGCAGATCCGGTCCCGGTCTTGCGATCAAGTGCTGTTTGTATTAAAATTTTTGTGTTTGAAATCCAATCGTTGAATTATCTAACTCTTTATGTTTAATTAATTATAGTGTATGAAAAAGCTGTTTCTATTACTGACGGCAGTCCTTATGGCTGTGATCTGTGCGTTGGCGCAGACACAGAACATATCGGGAACAGTCGTGTCCGCCCTTGACGGTGAGCCTCTCCCCGGAGCGACGGTGATGCCCGTCGGCGGCGGTCAGGGAACCGCCACCGACATTGACGGTAAGTTTACTCTGACTCTCCCCGCCAATGTGCATAAGGTAGTAGTTTCTTATGTGGGTATGGTCTCGCAGACTGTTCCCGTAAAGAACGGTATGACTGTTCAACTTTCCGAACATGAAAATAGCCTCGATGAGGTTATGGTCGTGGCTTACGGTACCGCCAAGAAATCGGCATATACCGGTTCGGCATCTGTTATCAAGGCTGATGAGATCGAAGGCCGTATGGTGACCGACGCTGTTTCGGCTCTTTCCGGTACAATGGCCGGTGTGCAGGTGACACAGTCTAATGGCCAGCCCGGTTCTTCACCGACAGTCCGCATCCGCGGTATCGGTACCATCTTCGGCAGCGCCACACCTCTTTATGTAGTGGACGGAATGCCTTTCGATGGCGACATCGCCACTATCAATACAATGGATATCGAGTCAATGACTGTCCTCAAGGACGCCGCAGCTGCCGCTCTTTACGGTGCCCGCGGTGCCAACGGTGTGATCCTCATCACCACCAAGCGCGGTAAAGTGGGTGAGGCTAAGATTACCCTCGATGCCCGCTGGGGTTCCAATACACGCCAGATCAAGGGATACGATGTGATCAAAGATCCCAAAATGTATTATGAGACCGCTTACGGCGCACTCCGCAACGGTTACAAGACCAACGGTTATGACGACTACAACTCAAGCCTGATGGCTAATGCCGCTCTGAATGATGCTTTCGGACGCCAGTATAATATCTGGAATGTGCCTGCAGGACAGCTTCTTATCGGTCTCAACGGCAAGCTCAACCCCAATGCCACACTCGGCCGTGTTACTCCCAACGGCAACTATATCACACCCGACGACTGGTATGACGAGACATTTATCCATGGTCTCCGTCAGGAATACAACCTTAGCGTGACTGGTGGTACAGACCGTTTCAACTTCTACGGCAGCGTGGGCTACCTCAGCGACGAAGGTATCATCAAGGGTTCCGGTTACCAGCGTCTGTCAAGCCGTATCGGCGCCGAATACCAGGCAAAGAAATGGCTCAAGCTCGGTACATCTATCTCATATAACTATGTGAACAGCCAGTCTCCATCCGGTCAGGAAGCCGGTGAGTCCATTTCGTCAGGCAATGCATTCGCCATGATCGACAATATGGCTCCGATTTACCCGATCTATCTGCGCGATTCCAAGGGTAACATTATGTATGACGCCAACCTCGGTCACCCGATCTATGACTATGGTGACGGCAAATATGCCCTCGGAACATACCGTAACTACATGGCCGGCGGTAACCCGACTTCCGGTTTCATATATGACAAACAGGAATCTCTCATGGACGTTCTGGATGCCAAGTGGTATGCAACCATCACTCCTATAGAGAACCTGAATGTGACCGGTACAATCGGTTACTTCCTTGACAATACACGTCATCATACTGTACACAACCGTTTCTATGGTTCTACAGCGCAGCTCGGCGGTGCAGCACAGCAGCAGCAAAACCGTCTCCGCGGCCTGAATATCCAGGCTATCGCCAACTACCGTAAGACTTTCGCCGACATCCACCATACATCATACATGGTTGGTTACGAGAGCTATGAACAGAATGTTGAATCGCTCTTCGGATTCGGCTATAACCTCTACAACCCCAACAGCTGGGCTGTAAACAACACACTTAACGACGACCGCCGTCAGACCGGTGGCGGATCCACAGGATATGCCACACGTGGTATCTTCGGACGTGTCAACTACGACTATGACAGCAAGTATTTCGCAGAGGTATCTTACCGTCGCGACGCATCTTCGAAATTCGCTCCCGATCACCGCTGGGGTAACTTCTTCTCGTTCTCACTCGGTTGGGACGCTGCAAAAGAACTCTTCCTCCAGGATGTGACATGGATCGACCTTCTCAAGGTGAAGGCTTCTTACGGACAGCAGGGTAACGATAACCTCGGTCTTGCCTACACACCTTACTATGTGGACATCTATTCGATCGAAGGAACTGACGCATGGGCAGACGGTAACCTCGCACAGAAAGGTAACCCCGATATCACATGGGAGACCTCTAACGCATGGAACGCCGGTGTGGACTTCAGCTTCTTCCAGGATCGTATCGCAGGTAGCTTCGATTACTTCCTCCGCCAGACATCCGACATGCTTTACAACAAGCCTGTCGCTCCTACGAACGGTTACAGCTCGATTCCTATGAACGTAGGTTCTATCCGCAACTCAGGTATTGAGATCGAGCTTACCGGCCGTCCCATCGTGACACGCAACCTTACATGGGAGATCAACTTCAACGGCACATGGCTCAAGAACCGTATTATCAAACTCCACCCCGATGTGAAGGGCGAGATCATCTCCGGTCTCCGCATCCTGCGTGAAGGACAGTCTGTCTACAACTACTACCTCCCCGAATATGCAGGTGTGGATCCCGAGACAGGTGCCGCTCTCTACTGGGCTCTTGACGACAACGGTGTGGAATACAAAACAGACAACTATGACATAGCATATGATACCGACCGCAAGATGACCGGCAACACAATGCCTACATTCTACGGCGGTTTCGGAACATCGCTCCAGGCTTACGGCTTTGACGTTTCCGTACAGTTCGGCTTCCAGCTCGGCGGCAAGATGTATGACTACGGTTACGCCTCACTGATGCACTCGGGTAAAACCCAGGCTCTCGGTAAGAACTGGCACGTTGACGCTCTCGAACAGTGGACACCCGCCAACCGCAATACCGATATCCCGCAGCTCAACTCGCAGAACACCTACGACTTCGGTGACAAGGAGAGCGACTTCTTCCTCGTAAGCAGCAATTACCTTTCGCTCAACAACATCACTCTGGGATACACTCTCCCCTCGAAGTGGACCAAGAAACTCTTCCTCGAGACGGTACGTATCTACGGCGCTGCCGACAACGTGGCCATCTGGACACGACGCAAGGGTCTTGACCCCCGTACCTCGATGCTCTCCATGAGCAACGGCGCTTACTCGCTGATGCGTAACATCTCCGGTGGTATCCGCGTGGTATTCTAATGTTTATTCAACGAAACCGCAATTAAGCAAAACAATGAAAAAATCCAAAATATATCTGTCTCTTCTCGCTGCGGGCTCGCTTTTTACCGCCTGTAACGACCTTGACCAGTTCCCCAACACGTCGGTCGTGACAGAGGATCAGAAGCAAGATATTGTATCGCAGAATCCCGAGTTGGCTTCTGCCGCTGCAAACGCACTTCCGCAACAGCTCAACATGTTCATGGATCTGTTCGACAATCATATCGACTACGGTATCACCTCAAGTATGCTCGCCCAGGATAGCCGTGGTCTGGATATGTCGTCTGCAGATGTAGGATACAACTGGTATACTCCGGCACTTGAAATGTCTGACTTCAACGGCCGATATTTCATGAACCTCATCTGCTGGTATTACAATTATTATACCATCCGTTCCTGCAATACCTTGCTCGCCGGTACTGATCCCGATACCGACAACGCCGAGATCCTTTATTACCGTGCGCAGGGCTATGCGTTCCGTGCATACTGCTACTTCAATCTCGCACAGATGTATGCTTTCGGTTATGAGAAATTCTACGAAGGCGACATCAACCTCGCGCGTGACCAGTGGCCCGCAAACAACCCCGCCGCTCTCTGTGTGCCTATCATTACTGACGAGAATATGGACGAGGCGGCTGCGAACGGACTCGCGCGTTCCACTGTAGCTGAGGTTTACCGTCAGATCAACGACGACCTCACCACTGCCATCGAGCTTCTCGACAAGGCTGAGGAAGAAGGCGTTACACGTCAGTCTGCCAACGCTTCAACTCCCAACATAGAGCGCACATTCATCAACCAGTCTGTGGCATATGCTCTCCGTGCCCGTGCGAACCTCTTCTGCTGCAAATATACAGCCGCCGCCGAGGACGCAACAAAGGCTATAGAACTTGCTACGGCTGACAACCGTGAGCCGCTGTCGATAGAGCTCGCCGCTATTCCGGGATTCGACGACCTCAATGCCACTGACGCAAGAAACATCATGTGGGGTCAGTATGCCGATCCTTCGCAGAGCCGTTACAATGGCATTGTCTGCTGGGCATCACACTTTACAGGCTTCCAGACCAACGGTTATGCCGGAGCCGGCACATACCGTTGTGTCAACAAAGCTCTCTATGAGAGCATCCCTTCAAGCGACGTGCGTAAGAAATGGTGGCTCGACGGTTCGGGCAATCCCCCCACATCGCTTCCCACAAGCTACGCTACATTTATCCAGAGCGGCTATGCCGAGGTCGGCAACGAAAAGTTCCCTCCCTATGCACAGCTCAAGTTCGGCGCTTATGAAGACGCTCCCTCCACACAGGGCTGCATCGACAATCCTTTCGTGCGTATTGAGGAGATGTATCTTATCAAAGCCGAGGGTGAGGCTTACACAAGCCTTGCAACAGGCCGTCAGACGCTCGTCGACTTCGTGAGAACATACCGTAACCCCTCTTTCAGCTGCAATCCTTCCGACTTCAAGTCGTTCCAGGATATCGTCTGGAATCAGCGCCGTATGGAGCTCTGGGGTGAAGGTCTGAGCTACGCCGACCTCCAGCGTCTGCAGAAACCTATCGACCGTCGCGGCGGTGGCTTCCCCACCAACTTCGTCATCAACGTATCTGCCGACGACGTTGTGCGTATCTATGATATTCCCCAGTCTGAAATCCAGCGCAACCCGCTCATCGTCGACGGTACACACGGAGCTGTACAGCCTCGCCCGGTTCCCGACTACGAGTAATGCCGCTTTTCCATTCAAGAATCTAAAGTCAGACCGCGCCGGTAACACGGCGTTCCCGGTGCGGTTCTGACAAACAACCACAAAGGAAAAAGATAATATGAAATTCAATAAAATATTTCTCGGTCTCGGTGTGGCAGGTTTCGCGCTCACTTCCTGTAGCGATGATGTGGAGTACACACCCGCTGACCCAGTAAACACTCCTCCTGTTTATTTCAGCATGGATGACGAAAGCCAGGTCGATCTCGAGGAGGATGCGGTTTATTTCCCCATCAAGGTTTATCGTCAGAATACTTCCGATAATACCCCGGGACATCTTACAATGACACTGTCGGCAGAAGACGGTTCATCAGTAGCTGGCCTTTTCACCATCGGTAAGATCGTAGTCAAGGATGCAGTTGACGAAGCTGCGGGAGAAAAGAAAATTTCCGATATCCTTGACGAGGAGAACCAGCCGACAGGCGAAATGGAGGTTTTTGTTCCGACCAGTGAATTTACCGGCACAACCGACACCAACCTTACTGCTGATGTGACAGTCGATTTCCCCGAAGGTCAGGGCGAGTATGATATCGTGCTTTATTTTGGTGGCGTATCAAATCTTACCCAGATGCTCAACTACGATTTTGGAGTGGTTGCTGCCGGTGAGGCAAGCCCCTACTTCATTACTAAGGTTGATTACGATGTAGCCTTCACCCCGTGGGAAACCATCGAAGAAGGTCCCGTAGTGCTTCGCGACTACACCATTCTCGCGCCGTCTGTGAACAGCCGTGAGATCGAGTTCGAGGTCAACTGTCAGAAACACCCGATCAAGAAGGATTTCTTCCGTCTGATCCGCCCGTATGCCGACTGCGGTTACGGTACATACGTGCTCGACATGAACGATCCCAACTACCTGTATATTAACGCAGGCAATCCTACCGAGGTATTCTTCTCCGATAAACGCGGCAATTGCCAGCTCATGTATGATACAGGTATAGAGCTTTACACAGGCGTTGATGGAACAATCAAGATCGGATGTAACTACAGCTACAACAATCTTAAGCAGGATCTCGACTGGGAAGGTTATGTAATCCCCTACGACCAGCTTGCAGGCGGAGGTACATATGCCAACGGCCGTATCTCATTCGTTTCAAACCTCTGTGTGCTTCTCCCCGGTGTCGACAGCGTATGGCCCTCGAAGGGATGGACACTTATCTTCCCGTGGGCTCCGAGCGAATGGGAATCTATCGGTATGGGTCTTTATACCGACGGTTTCATCGCTGAACGTTATCGTTACCAGGCCCTCACATATGAGGTGGAAGTTGAAGAACATGTTGAGAACCCCGGCATCTATCGTCTCGTCGGTCCTTACGCTTACGGTGTATGGCCTTCAGATCTTGCAGTGCCCTGGAATGTTCAGTACAACCTCGTTATCAACTGTGAGGATCCCAACTTCGTTACCATCGAGCCGCAGACCGTATTCGAGGATGAGTCTACTGTAATTGAGGCTGTCAACGCCGACTATGCTTACCAGTTCATGCTTTCGACACCGCTCTCGAAAGAAGAGATCATCGAAGAAGGTTTGAACGACAAGATGGAGGATGGCGTCATCACCATCGCCCACCCGATCCTCGGCATAAATGACAAATATGAGACCTGGTTTGAGAACACCCGCTTCAAGACACCTGCCAAACTCGTTCTCCCCACAAAGGAGACACCCGAGGAAGCCGCTGCCAAGACTGCAGCGCTGAAGAAAGGCAACCTGCAGGTCGATTATTCAACCGCCCTTAAATAACCCCGCAAGTTTCCCTCAGCGGAAATCCCTATAAAAAAGGCGCTGTGTCCACTGACA
>CADFRV010000085.1 GCA_902836725.1 Muribaculaceae bacterium | reverse complement strand
GAACTTTCCGGTTATGTTCCGGCTAAACTCCTGGAGGATGTCTCCGGAGGTCTCTGCCGTGCGCTCACCTCTTTGCTTGACAGCCGCTATTGCGGTTATATGGGAGTTGATATGATGGTGGTGCGGCGCGGAGACGGATTCGCGCTTGTGCCATGCGTAGAACTGAACCTGCGTATGACCATGGGGGTGGTGGCACACCGCATCCACGCGCTTACAGGGATGGAGGGAACCATGCGCGTGTGTCCCGGCAAAAAAGCAACGGCAACGCGGGGAGCGTTGCCGTTGGTACCGGAAAATCCGTATTTCAATATCGAGTTTGTTATTCAGGAACAGCGATAGAGTCGGGAAGTGTGGCCGGTGTCTGGGCGAGCCTGTTGTAAGTCTTTACAAGCGCTTCCTGTATCTGAAGGCCAAGGGAGGAGATTTCCGCCTGTTGTGTCTCGTCCAGTTTCACCCCTTTGTCCTCAAATTCACGTGCTATCGCCGAAAGTGAATCCAGATATACGGCATATGACTGCGGCGTGGAGATCGTGTCTATAACAGCGGGTTGTGCTTTCAGGGAAGCCACATATGCGTCATACTCTTTGGTGCCGCCGCATGATGTCAGGAACAGGCCGGCGGCTGCGATATAGAGAAGTTTTTTCATTTTGCGGAGGTTGTTGAAGATTTTTCAGATTGATTTTCCTTTATGAAGACCACTGCCACCGAGCCTATCAGCAGGGAGATGCTGGCGATGATCATCATCAGGTGCTGCGGTGCAAGCTCATCTGCGGCTCCGAGCATGGAGAGTATCCATCCTCCTGCAAGCGCGCCCACGATCTGCGGGATGCAGATAGAGCAGTTGAACAGTCCGAGATAAGCACCGATATTGCCGCTCTTGAGGGAGTTGGTGAGAATGGTGAACGGCCATGCGAGCATCGCCGACCATGCGCATCCGATAAGCACAAACGATACAAACAGCAGGTAAGGATCAGTAATAAGTCCTGCGCTTACAAATCCGGCAGCTCCCAAAACGAGACTGAGGGAATAGGAGAACTTGCGGCTGCGGAACATCGGCAGGACTATCGCCCAGAGCACCGAGCCTATGGCCTGCACCGCGAAAAGGATTCCCACCCAGTTGCCGGCGTCGTTGTATTGCGGCGACTCGGTGTTCAGAACCACATTTGTGCTGAACGAAGCCTCGGCATCAGCGGAAAGAGTGACCTCGCTTACACCGTCAAGGAAAAGTGCGCCGGTGTGGGGATCATGGGTATAGATGTCGGCGAGCAGCAGGTTTGCCGGTTTCTCAAGGCGCGAAAGACGGTCCACGAGGACGACAGACGGAGCCTCGACCCTCTGTGAACCGTTGACAAGCAGCACTGCCCCAGAAGTATTGACCGGGGTGCCGAAGGCATATTGCCCTACACCGTCGATTTCATAAATCAGACCGTCGGTGACCATCGGTGATTTTATTTCCACCCCTGCCGCGGGGGCCTTTATGTCAAGGGCGCCATGGTGTATATTGACGAAATCAATGTCGGTATGGATCATCTCGAGGTTGCCGGCGGCGATGAATTCCCCTGTCGGAAGTGTGAATCCGGCAGCGGCTGCTTTACCGTGCATCACTACGGGAAGCGAATCTCCCGTAAGTATATATTTGGCCGAGTATCTTTCAGTCACAGTGCCGTTCTTAGTCTCCACGATGGCATTGATAGTGGTGGTCTCGGGACAGTCAAACGCATTTTTTGCGACTGTGCCGTTGGTGTATGTCCACATGAAAAGGAACGCGAACCAGCAGAAGAACTGTACCAGACCCACTGTCCAGAATGTAGATGGCGCCTTCACCAGCAGTTTTAGCAGTCCGTTTTTCTCTCCGCTCTCGTTGCCGGCGGCATTGCCTCCGTTATATTCGGCATATTGCTGCGGCGGCCATTCCTTGATCTTTACAAGAGTGTAAATCACACATCCGAGCAGGATAGCGGCTCCGAAATAGAAAGAGAATACCACGGTCTGCGGTATTACACCTGCGGCGGCTGTGTTGCGGAAGCCGATCCAGGTGAGCAGGAACGGGAATACGTATCCCACGATCGAACCGGCATTGCAGAGGAAACTCTGTATGGAGTATGCGAGCCCTTTCTGTTTTTCGTTTACCATATCCCCGACAAGCATCTTGAACGGCTGCATGGCCATGTTTATGGATGTGTAGAGCAGCATGAGCGCGAACAGTCCCACCAGGATAGCCGATGACACGGCGAGCCCGAAACTGCCGGCGTTGGGAAGCAGGCACATAACCAGTACGGCTACAATGGCTCCGCCGATCAGATATGGCAGACGGCGCCCGAAGCGGTTCCAGGTGCGGTCTGAGGCGGTGCCTACGATCGGTTGCACGATAAGTCCCATCAGCGGGGGCAAAATCCAGAAATAGCTCAGATCGTGCGGGTCAGCTCCGAGTGTGGCGAAAATACGGCTTACGTTGGCGCTCTGCAGCGCGTAAGCGATCTGTACACCGAAGAAACCGAAGCTCAGATTCCAGAGCTTCCAGAAACTTAGGTCTGGTTTTGTTTTCATGTCGATTTTAAAGTGATGTGATGATGTAAGTAGTAAGATATTGTATGAAAGATATTTCAGAAATTACGACGTGGCGGGCGTCGTTCAAAGCGCGCCGTGGAGCGAATAGAGATACTCCACTTCCGACCCCCATATCTCTTCGTTTGGTGTCTCGAGTATCAGCGGCATGCCGTTCATGCGGCTGTCGGCCATGAGCATTTTGAAAAACTCCTCGCCGAGTGCCCCCTTGCCGATGGATTCGTGTCGGTCCACACGTGATCCGAGCCCTTTCTTGGAGTCATTGAGGTGCATCCCTTTGAGATATCTGAAGCCGATGGTTTTTTCAAAATCGTCCCATGTGCGGTCATATCCCTCGGGGGTGGCGAGATCATATCCTGCCGCGAAAGTGTGGCATGTGTCCACACATACCCCGATGCGCGTCTTGTCCTCGATCTTGTCGATTATTTCTGCCAGCTGCTCGAAACGGAATCCGAGATTGCTTCCCTGGCCGGCAGTAGACTCAATGACAGCCGTGATCCCCTCGGTTTTGTCCAGAGCCATGTTGATGGAGTCCGCGATGGTCTGGAGGCACTCTTTTTCGGTAATGAGGTTCAGGTGGGAGCCGGGATGGAAATTCAGCATGTTCAGCCCGAGCTGCGCGCATCTGTGAAGCTCGTCCATGAATGCCTCGCGCGACATTCTGAGTTTTTCAGCGTCGGGCGCGCCAAGATTTATGAGAAAACTGTCATGCGGAAGAATTACTTCAGGGCCATATCCGGCCTCAATGCAGTTTGTACGGAAACGCTCGGCTTCCTTGTCGGATATAGGTGCCGATTTCCACCGCGACGGGTTTCTGGTAAAAAGCGCGAAAGCCTTCATGTTGAGTTCGGCTGCCCGCAGTGGTGCGTTGGACACACCTCCGTCCACTGATACGTGTGCTCCGATATATTTCATTTTCAGATGAATGTACTGTAAGAGTTAGTAAGAATCAATGCCCTCTAAAAAATATGCACGGGCATTTCCATGCAAATGTAGCAATTTTTTTGTTGAATGACAAAAATATGCCTGCGCATGGAGGATAAAGTCTGAATTCTACGTATCTTTGCATCCTGAACGGTAATAATCGTAGAGATTGACGGAATATGGAAAACTTCTTTGGAAAAAAAATGAAATCTCAGGAGGAAAAGATTTATGGTCTCATAGGTTTCCCCCTTATCCATTCTTTCTCACAGACATTCTTCAACCAGAAGTTCAAGGCGGAAAAAATCAATGCCCGCTACATGAACTTCGAGATTCCTGATATCGGCGATTTTATGGAAGTGCTCGCGGAGTACCCCGCTATAGAGGGACTTAATGTGACGATTCCATACAAAACACAGGTGATACCGTATCTTACCGACATAGATCCTGTGGCGCAGCGCATAGGCGCCGTGAATGTGATACAGGTTATCAGGAACGGTAAAAATGACAACGATTTCAAACTCATTGGATTCAACAGCGACATTGCCGCGTTTGTGAACTCCATACGGCCTATGCTGAAACCGTGTCACCGCGAGGCGCTTGTGCTCGGTTCGGGAGGAGCATCCCGTGCGGTATGCTGCGGTCTCGAGGATCTGGGTATAAAGCCTCTGGTGGTATCGAGAACACCACGCGATGGGATGATCTCTTACAGAGACATCACACCGGAGATAATGGATACACACAAAGTGGTGGTCAATACCACACCGTTGGGTATGTACCCCCATGTCGACGAGTGTCCTGATATACCGTATGATCTGATGAACGGCGATTTTCTTTGTTATGATCTCCTGTATAACCCCGACGTCACGCTGTTTATGAAGAAAAGCGCCGAGAATGGCGCTGTTGTGAAAAATGGTCTGGAGATGCTGTTGCTGCAGGCATTTGAATCGTGGGAAATCTGGACAGACAGAAGATAAGACGCCTCTTTGAAAATAAAAAAGGGACGGTGACGTTATATGATAGTGTAGTGATATATAATCAGTAACCTGTAATTAAGAATGACAGTAAATAAGAATGAGCGCAATCTGGTGGCGCGCATAGTTTATGTGGCGGCCATTGTGATTGCCGCGTTACCGTTTAAGGAACTGTTCGGTATAGAAGATTTCGTGACGCCTGCGGTGGCTCTTTTCGCAGGCCTTGTTTTTGCTATGATATTTCCGGTTTCACCTTTTCCGAAATTCAACAAGAAAGGTTCGAAATATCTTTTGCAGGCATCGGTTGTCGGGCTCGGCTTCGGCATGAATGTAACCACGGCGCTTAAAAGCGGCTCGGAAGGGATGCTTTTTACCGTGGTCTCAGTGATCGGTGTGATGCTTTCCGGCATCCTTATCGGCTACTGGATGCATCTTAACCGCAAGACTTCCTATCTTATCTCTTCCGGTACGGCCATATGCGGCGGAAGCGCCATTGCGGCTGTAGGGCCGGTACTCAAGGCCGACGACCATGAGATGGCCGTGTCGCTCGGGGTTATCTTTATACTCAATGCGATAGCTCTGTTTATTTTTCCCCCTATCGGGCATTATTTCGGAATGGGACAGGCTCAGTTCGGCACATGGGCAGCCATAGCCATCCACGATACATCATCTGTTGTCGGCGCGGGAGACGCATACGGACCCGAAGCATGCCAGATCGCCACGCTTATCAAATGTACGCGTGCCCTGTGGATCATACCTCTGGCGTTTGTGACGATGTTCATTTTCCGTGACAAGAGCGGCAGCAAAATCTCCATACCCTGGTTCATATTCCTCTTCGTACTGGCGATGGTTGCCAATACATATCTCGCTATTCCCGAAGCGTTGACTTCCGCAATAGTGCTGATCGCAAAGAGGGCTCTCGTGGTAACATTGTTCCTTATCGGTGCCGGTCTGTCTATTGGTATGGTGAAGAAAGTTGGTATCCGTCCGTTGCTTCTCGCCATATTGCTTTGGATCATAATCGGCGTGAGCAGTTTCTTCGTGGTGATGGCCACTATACCTGCCGACACTCTTTAAACTATGGACCGTTCGCGCCCCCCGTTGTTGGCTTCTATGCCGTTGTTGCCGGTGACACTGGCTCTTGTGGCGGGGATTGCGGTCGTATCGTTGATATATCCATATACGATATATGGAGTCGCCATAATGGCGGCTCTGTGTGTTTTCGGGATATGGCGTAAACGTGTGGTGCTGTCTTTAGTCTCTGCCGCTGTGGTGGCAGGAATGGTTACGACGGAGATCCATACCCCTCCCGGAGTGGTAATCACGGGAGAGCGGACGGTTTATACCGGTGTGGCGGTTTCCGTGAAAAGGTATGATTTCAGTCAGCGCGTCACGGTGCGGCTTACAGGGGATGCCGAAGGCGCCAACGGTTGTATCTGGCTCTCGGTAAACAGTTCGCTCCCTGCTGTAGAGCAGGGTGATACACTCCGTTTTGCCGCTGTTCTGGAACCTGTAGGCATGCAGGAGAGTTTTCCGGGAGAATTCCCGTTGGAGCGTCGTGCATGGCAGGAGGGAGTCACAGCATCGGCTGCGTTGTATCCCGACAGCTCGGGACATGAATGTAGCGCCGTCGATGTGAAAAAGCCCGTTTCGCCGGGAGCCGCCGCATGGTTCGGGCACCGGCGTGACTGTCTGGTGGACGCGGTGTATTCAAGCGGCATAAACTCTTCGTCCGCAGCTTTTATGGCCGCTGTACTCACGGGCGATGCATCATATCTCGATGACGGTTTGCGAAACAGGTTTGCCGTGGCCGGTGTGGCTCATGTACTCGCTCTCAGCGGCATGCATGTGGCGGTTATCGCATTTCTGATGTCGCTTGTGTTTTTTCCGCTCAGGTTGGCGGGAGCCAGACGTGGAGCTCTTGCGGCTACTGCGGTGGCGTTGTGGTTCTATGCTTTTGTCACGGGGCTGTCCCCGTCAGTGTTCCGCGCAGTGATTATGGCAACAGTGGTCTTGTGCGGAATGATTTTCCGGCGGGACAGTTCCCCGCTGAACTCCCTGTGCCTTGCAGCTATCATAATACTGCTCTTCCGTCCCTACGATCTTTTTTCTCCAGGTTTTCAGCTGTCTTTTCTAGCGGTGGCGGCGATAGTGATGTTTGCGTTCGGGATTCTCCCCGATCGCCGGATGGCTCCTCCGCTGCGGGCCGTTCTCCAGTGGGTTGCTGTCTGTGTGTCGGCTGTGGCAGGTACGGCGGCTGTTTCAGCGTTCTATTTCCATCAGGTTCCGGTATATTTCCTTCTGGCGAATATCCCGGCAGGATTGCTTCTGCCACTGCTTATGGGGGGCGAGATCATTCTGCTGGCAGCCGATGCTGCAGGGATGGCTCCCGATTGGCTCGTTGCTTTTATAGACACATGTTATGGATGGCTCGAATGGCTTACGTGTCTGATCGGTTCGCTGCCGGGCGCGTCTGTCAGGGGAGTGGCTTTCAGCGGATGGCTTCTTGTGCCGTATTATGCGGCGCTGGCAGTGGCATGGATAGCTTTGAAATGGCGTAGCCGCGTGTGGGGGATGGCAGCGGCGTTGCTGGCCATGTTCACACTTGCGGCATATATGCTTATGCCCCCTCTTTACCCCTCGACAGAGGCGTATCAGCTGAAATATCGCTATGCGACAGTCATAATAGTGCGGGAGGGGGAGAGGTGTGTGCTTCTTACCGATGCCCCGCCATCGCAATACGGAAAGGTGGAAACTGTAATGAAGAGAGAAGTGAAAGCCTTCACGGATTCGCGCGGTCTGGATATGGAGCCTGTAAATTCTCTTATACGCGGACGCGAGATCTATGCCGACCGTAAGTTGTGGCGCTTCCGCAATCTGACTATAGCTCCCGTAGGATTGCGCGGCGAACTGTCCCCTATTCCTGTCCGCCCACGTTATGCTCTTGTCAGCTCCCGTTACTATGGAAGCATGGCCGAGGTGTGGGAGACGCTTCGCCCTGATACGATAGTGCTTTCCACGTCTCTTGCTGAAAAACAGATGGCGCGCTACTGTGCTGAAGTTGAAGCCGGCGGGATCCCTTTCAGGATAGGGTTACCCCACAAGCTGCTTTGACAGCTGCCTGTAGCCGGTCTGGAAATATTCCGACATGAATTCGGCATTGCGGCAGATCTCTTTGCCATAGACCACAAGATCCATGTCTATCACCACTTTGTGCTCGGTTTTATGCTCAGGCTTCCTTCCGAGTTCTTTCTCGCATCGTTTCAGCAGTTCCGTAATGGCAGCTCTGCCGAGATATGTGCGGCACGATACTACGGCATTGGCGTAAAGAGCGCCGTCGGCAGGGGCGGGAGGGGCCGGCTCTGTCGGATACGGGCCGGCGATGCCGGTTATTTCCAGGGATTTTTTCAGATAATCTATCGCTTCAGACACGCGTGTGGGGGCATCAGGTTCGTTTGATCCGATGCAGATTATTGCTGTGGTTTCAGGGCGTGGCGATGTCATAGGAGGTCTTAGTTTTGCGGCACGCCGCGCAGGGTGAGGGCTATGCGGTCGCGTTTCAGATCCACCTCCATCACCATTACGGTCACTTTCTGATGCAGTTTCACTACCTCCGACGGGTGTCTCACGCGTCTGTCTGCAAGCTGCGACACATGGATCAGACCGCTTTTGTGCACTCCAAGATCCACGAAAGCACCGAAATCAGTGATATTGTTGACAATGCCGTGCAGTATCATCCCCTGTTTGAGGTCGGTGATGTCGTTCACGGTATCGTCAAACTCTACCGCCTCGGCTTCCTGACGCGGATCGCGCCCTGGTTTCTCCAGTTCGTGGATTATGTCGGTAAGCGTTTCCATGCCGGTGTTCTCATCGATGTATTTTGTGAGATCCATCTCTTTCATCACTGCGGGATCGCTTACAATCTCTTCAAGACTGCGCCCCATGTCGGCTGCCATTCGCTTTACTAGGCTGTAACGCTCGGGGTGCACCGCGGTGTGGTCAAGTATGTTGGCGCTTGTGGGCACACGCAGGAAACCGGCTGCCTGTTCAAAGGCTTTGGGACCCATGCGCGGTACTTTCCTGATAGTGTCGCGTGTGGGGAAATCGCCGTTGGCGGCACGGTAGGCCACGATATTTCCTGCCAGACTGTCACCTATGCCCGATACGTAGGCAAGCAGCTGCCTGGAGGCTGTGTTAACATCCACACCCACGGAGTTCACACAAGACTCCACAGTCATGTCGAGCGCGGCCTTCAGTTTCGTCTGGTCCACATCATGCTGATATTGGCCGACACCGATTGATTTCGGATCTATTTTCACCAGTTCGGCCAGCGGATCCATCAGGCGTCGGCCGATGGAGACGGCGCCGCGCACTGTCACGTCCTTGTCGGGAAATTCATCGCGTGCCACTTTTGAGGCGGAATATATGGAGGCGCCGTTTTCGCTTACCACGAAGATGCGCACATCAGGCAGCGAGAGAGTGCGCAGGAAGCGCTCTGTCTCACGACTTGCAGTGCCGTTGCCGAGTGCTATGGCCTCTATGTCATGCTCCATCACCAGACGGAAAATGGTATGTGCGGCCTCGTGTGTGTCGCTTTTTGGGGGAGTGGGATATATCACGTCATGGCAGAGCAGATTGCCGTTGCCGTCAAGGCACACCACCTTACACCCTGTGCGGAATCCCGGGTCTATCGCAAGCACCCGCTTTGAGCCGAGCGGGGACGCAAGCAACAGCTGCCGCAGATTGGAGGTGAAAGTCTCTATTGCGGTGGCGTCGGCTTTCACTTTCGCCTCAGCCGCGATCTCATTTTCTATGGCCGGACGTGTGAGGCGCTTGTAGGCGTCGGTCACGGCGGCTTTTACCAGTTGTGCGGAAGCTGCCTCACTGTTGCGCCTGACGAACAGGGGATAGAGGCGGTTGAGCGTGCGTTCGTCGTCCACACTGATTGAAACTTTCAGCATGCCTTCGGTCTCTCCGCGCCGCATGGCAAGATAGTTGTGCGAGCTGCAGCGGTTCAGGGAAGCGGAATAGTTGAAATATGTGGCATAATTGGCGGCATCCTCCTCTTTCCCTTTCACGACCCGTGAGGTTATTGTGGCGAAACGCCGGAACTGGTCGCGCACACGGCTGCGCGCCTCCTCGTTTTCATTTACCCATTCGGCAATGATGTCTGAGGCTCCGGCTATGGCCGCCGCGCTGTCGGGCACGTTCTCTCCTGTGAATCTCCCCGCAGCCCGGTCAGGGTCGGCGCATGTCTGTGCCATGATCATTTTTGCCAGAGGTTCGAGGCCGTTCTCACGCGCTATCTGGGCGCGGGTGCGCCGGCGCGGCTTATATGGCAGATAGAGGTCCTCGAGCAGGTTGGGATCGAAACAGTTCACGATCCTCTCCTCAAGTTCGGCCGATAGATTTCCCTGTGCCTCTATTGTGTCGAGGATATACTTCTTGCGGTCTGAAAGCTCGGCAAGTTCCTGGGCGCGGTTGTCGATGGCGAAAATCGCGGTCTCGTC
>CADFRV010000084.1 GCA_902836725.1 Muribaculaceae bacterium | reverse complement strand
AAGCCGCTCTATTTTCTGGCCAATTTCTGCCTCATCACTGCCATCTGCAGCCTCATTCCCATATGGTTCGAGAACCACGGAGGGCTGCCGATGCCGCAGAAAGAGTTGCGTGGGGAACTGTCCGCAGGCCAGTACCTGATGGGGTATGTGCGCTTTCTCATCCGCGACGGCATTATGATGGTGCTTTCCGCAGGGCTCGCATATGCCCTTCGCCTGTCAAAAGAGCATGAGAACATGCGCCGCCGGCAACTCGAGCTGAACGCAGAAAAAAGGCAGATAGAACTCAAGAACCTCAAGGCACAGCTCAACCCACACTTCCTGTTCAATACCCTCAACAACATCTATGCCCTTATCGGCATAGCGCCCGACAGGGCACAGCAGGCACTCCACGACCTCAGCAGCATGCTCCGGTACATGATCTACGATTCCGCCTCGGCATATGTGCCGGTTGCGAAAGAGATCAGGTTCATCACTGACTATGTGGAGCTGATGAGGCTGCGTCTCAGCCCGTCGGTGGATATGGACTTCACTACTTATTCCGGTGCCGACAGCGATATTCACATCGCGCCCCTGCTTTTCCTGACGATCGTGGAGAACGGATTCAAACATTTCGGTTCCAACGGCCGAAGCCAGTTCATACACATACAGATCAAGGAGGAAAACGGCGATCTGGTATGTCTGGTAAAGAATTCATTCAGCGAAAAAAGGGGACAGGCTTCAAAAGAGCAGGATGCGGAAGGCGCAGGAATAGGCCTGGCAAACGTAAGACGTCAGCTCGGGCTTCTATATCCAGGCAGACACACTCTGACCCTCTCGGCTGAAGATGGTGTGCACACCGCCAGGATCGCGATATCGGTAGAGGCGTTAAAAAATCACGCGCTGTCTGCACACGATGTGAAAACGCTTGATTAACTTTGCATACAAAACAACTACCACTGTCATGAGCGACCGACTGAAATGCATTGTTATCGATGACGAACCCCTCGCCAGGGAACTTATAAAAAGCTACGTGGAGAAAACGCCGTCGCTGCAGCTGCAGGGATGCTACGAATCTGCCGCGGAGGCGATAAAAAGTGTGGTGGCAGGCGAGACCGACATTGTGTTTCTCGACATAGAGATGCCGATGCTCAACGGCATAGACTTCGCCGAAGTCATACCCCGGCGCACACGCATAATATATATCACCGCCTACGAGCGGTATGCCCTGCAAGGATTCAAGGTGAACGCCCTAGACTATCTGCTGAAACCGGTAAGCTATCCTGAGTTCATGAAGGCTGTGGGAAAGGCCATAAACTGGTGTGCCATGCGCGACGCATACGAAAGTCCCACCAAAGTCCCTGCCGAGCAACTGTTCACCATCAAGGCGGACCACAGGCTGATACAGCTGAAAACCGACAAGATCCGGTATGTGGAAGTACAGAAAGACCGTGTGATATTCTACCGCACCGACGGCGAGCCGGTAAGCTCCCTGATGAGCCTGAGCGAGCTTGAGGAGATGCTTCCGGCCGACAGGTTCATGCGTGTGCACCGCTCGTTCATAGTGAATCTGGCCAACATAGAGATTGTGGAGCGGCGGCGCATTGTATTCGGAAAAACATACATTCCCATCTCGGAAACGCGCTGCGAGGAGTTTTTCTCCCGCATCGGCAAGTAGCCAAAACATAGCCATACATCTCCCACCGGCCTCCATTTCCACGGATTGTTCCGAGGGTGAGGGAAAAGGGCGGGGTCAGTTGGTGATTTTGCCGGTGGCGATGTCGTAGACGGCGGTGCTGTCGAGGAGGCCGAGGGTGATGATGGAGGCGTTGCGGCTCATGCGGTAGACGGAGGCGGTGTTGCCGGTGCTTTCCAGAAAAGAGTAGAGGGGTGAGGGCAACTGGTCGTAAAGGAGCATTTCAGGGAGAGTGGCGCCACGCCCGTCGATGCTCGTCCATGCTATGGAGGAGTTGAATTCCATTGTGGCGCTGTTGTTGAGCGTCACATGGTATATGCCGTTCGAGAAATCATAGTTGGAGACGGCTGTCTCGGGGTAATATTTCGCCACGAATTTCTGTATCTGCACAGGGAGTTCCTCGAAGTCGTCCTTCTCGTCGCATTGCGTCATAAGGGGGAGGAGCAGCGTGCAGAGCAATATCATTGCGTAGTATCTGATGTGGAGGTTGTGGCGTGCCATATGTGAGGGTATTACAGTGTGAAACGTATTGAGGGGCGAGCGCCGGTGCGCGTCTCCTGATGTTATAACGCCGGGAGAGTGCGCCGAGTTGGACTTTTTCCCTGTTTTTTCGACTTTACTCCAAGTGGGATAGACTTTTTTGCCAATAAAAGAGCGGGGAAAATGATAGGTTAATTGAGGAATATTTGTAAATTTGCCGTAATTTTTATTAATATGCAGCATAGGGAGATATGCTTGCGTGACGGTAGACAAGCATATTGTAAATCCGCCATTCCCGATGCGAAGCAGACCAGTCACGTAGCATTTTCGATTGAAAATTCACACAGCAACAAATATAGTTAATTATATCAATCATTATGATTATGAACAGATTGCTAACAGGGGCAGTGGCTGTCGCAGGTGTTGCGGCGATATTGTCGTCGTGCAGCGACACGTTTGACCCCTCAAGCACCTCCGACAGGCAGGGACGTATTCTCGTAAACGTCGGTCTCGACAAGGAGGTAGCAGCTCCGCGTGCCATGTCAAAGGCTCCGGCTGCAGAGGCCGACGCAGTAGGCGTTTCCGACCTTTCCGTACGTCTGTCGTCAGTCGACGGATCATCCACTTGGTCATGGAACAGTGTAGACGAGATGCCCGTCTCCGCCGAATATCCGGTGGGTGGGTACAAACTCGAGGCTTTCTACGGCGATGAGAACTCCGAGGGCTTCGACGCACCTTATTATTATGGCTCGCAGACACTCACCGTGCTCGAGAACAAGTCGACCCCGGTAAGCCTTACCGCGTCGCTGGCCAACTCGATGGTGACCGTAGTCTTCACCGATGCCGTAAAGGATTATTTCGCCAGTGTCAGCGGCTCGGTGGAAAGCTCCACCGGTCTGAAAACCGCCTACGCCGTAGACGAGACACGCGCCGTGTATGTAAAACCTGGCAGCACCACCGTGAGCGTGGATGTGACCAAGCAGAGCGGCGTCTCTGCCAAACTCAGCCCCGTGACCTTCAACGCCGAGGCGCGTCACCACTACACAGTGACATTTGACGTGAACGGCGGCGAGACCGGCAAGGGGGTACTTACCGTGACATTTAATTCCGACCTCGACGAGAAAGAGGAGATCATCGACCTCAGCGACGAGATACTCACAGCTCCCGCACCTGTGATCACCCTCGCCGGTTTCCAGAGCGGCGAGACACTCACCATGGTGGAAGGCTCCAACGGCGACAACCTGCGCGCCACCGTAGTAGCGCAGGCCGGTCTGGGTACAGTGGTGATGACCACCTCCTCCACCTCGCTTCTCAGCCAGGGATGGCCTGCAGAGGTTGACTTCGCCACAGCCGGCGCCGCCACACTCGCCAAGCTCCGCGAGCTCGGCCTGCAGTTCCACGGCCTGGAGGGCAAGCTCACCCAGATGGCGCTCCTCGATTTCAGCAATGTGATCAGCCATATCGCTTATGTGGATGGTGGCGACAACGTGACCGAGATCAATTTCGTGGCCAAGGACAAGGTGACGAAAGCCTCCGAGCCTGCGTCGCTGAAAGTGGCGATCGAGAAACTCGCTCTCGATATCGTGAACATCGAGCCGCTCGAGCCTGACCAGACAGAGCTTACCTTCGATGTGAGCTACAACGGTGCCAATTTCGACAATGTGAAGTTTGAGGTGCGCAACGAGCGCAACACATGGGATGCTGTAACACCCGTGAGCATCGCGCCCGTATCGCGTGCGGCTTCGGTTTACCGCGTTGTGCTTCCTGTCGCCGCTGACGGCAATGTGGTGTTCCGCGTATCATGCGGCAGTCTCACCACCGAGGCACAGACAGTGAGCCGCAACATACTCGGCGCCGAGATCAATGAGAACGATGTGTATGCCCGCCGCGCAGCCGTCAACCTCACCGACGCAGGTGTGGTGGCTGATGGGGCACAGCTCTTCCTCTCCACCGACGGCGTCAGCTTCACTCCCACAGCGGCTACAGTTTCCGGCACCACCCTCTCTTTCGACGGTCTTACCCCTGGCACATCCTATGTGGCAAGAGTCGAGAAAGACGGCGTGCGCTCCAAAAAGCTCTCCTTCACTACCGAGGCCGCCGCACAGCTCCCCAATGCCGGGTTTGAGGATTGGTATAGTGAACAGGCTTATTCAAATAAGGCTGGATGGGTTGGTGAGACTGATATAAAGAGATGGTTCCCTAATAAAGAAGGAGAATCATTCTGGGCAACAAGAAATTCTTTGACAACAGCGCAAAATTCCGGAACAACATGTTTTTATACTTCTTTCAGTGGTACTGTTCCTGTAGCAGGAGCTTCCGGTCAGGCAGCAGAAATAAGTACATTAGGATATGGAGAAGGAAGTACATATTCTACTAGTGGAGGGAGTGGTACTAATAAGCATGTAGCTGCCGGCATGTTGTTTATAGGTACACATTCGGCTCAAAGTGAGACGAATGAGACTATAGTAAAAGGACAGCTATTCAATTCACGCCCTCATAGTCTTAGTTTTCAATATAAATTTGCACCATATAACAATGAAAGTTTTAAAGCCTCTATTGTTATAGAGAATCGCGATAATGGTGTGGTTGAACTTGGTCGTGGCGAATTTATCTCAGGGGAAGCAAAAAATGGTTTCACCCCAAAGACTATTGATATCGTATATGGCGATACATCGCTTAAGGCAACACATATATATGTAGAATTTTTGTCAAGCACAGCTGAGACGCCTGCTGTAAGAGGCGTTAAAGGATCAAATAACGCTCTTAATGGATTCAGCGACTCAAAGCGAATAGGGTCTGTGTTAACCATTGACGACGTAGTCCTTAACTATAATTAATCTCCGCATTACAATAAGATATGAAAACCAGATATTTATCAACTTTTGCCGCTTTGGCTCTGGCGGCTTGCGTCAGCTCCTGCAGCGACGACAGTTTCCAGGCCGAGAATGTTGACGAAGGGAAGCTCAATACCTCGTCGATAATTCCTGAAGTGACAAACGCGGAGATTATAATCTCCGATCAGCAAGGCGCACAGCATGTGGCTGCGCGCCGCATAACCGACCTCACCGACTATATCGTGACCGTAGAGAACTCCCGCGGCGAGACAGTGGCGGAATGGACCTACAGCACCATGCCGCAGCTCCCCGTTTTCCCCGTCGGCACATACACCGTGAAGGTGGCATCGTGCGAGGAGACACCCGCGGCGTGGGAAGCTCCCCTCTTCGTGGGAAGCCAGTCGTTCGAGATCAAGAAAAACGAGGTGACCGACGTGCAGACCGTGGTGTGCAAGCTCGCCAACATAGCTGTGAGCATTACCTGCGCCGACGATCTGGTCAACGCATCGGCAGGCGACATCAGCATCACCGTCACATCAAAAGACGCACATTCGCTCAACTACTCCGCAACCGAGACACGCAAGGGCTATTTCCAGGCTATGGGACAGACAACCCTCGAGGTGCACTTCACCGGCACTGTAAACGGTACAGCCGAGGATTTCCGCTATGTGCTCAAGGATATCGCTGCCGGGCAGCACCGCAAGGTGAACTTCTCGCTGCGCAGCAACCCCAACACTCCCCCCGACGAGTACGGCAACATTGTGAACGATGGCGAGGGCATACAGGTATCCACCTCCGTCACCGGTGTTGACCTCACAAGCGACACCCCCGTGGAGGAGGAAGTGCTTCCCGACAACGACCGTCCCGGCCAGGAAGAGAATCCGGAAGGTCCCGACGATCCCAATCCCCCGGTACCCGGCGACTGGAAGATCGACTTCAACAGAGCAACCGAAGACATTACCCTTGACGGCGTAAACGATGCCACCCAGTTCACAGAGGATAGCGGCAAGCAGGCTATAGTGATAATAAATTCCACTAACGGTTTCAAGAGCCTTAAGGTTGATATAATTTCAGAATCCCTGAATAATGATATGCTTACCGGTGTCGGACTTGCAGCGTCATTTGATCTTGCAACAGGCCTGGCCGGTGACGGAACTACTGATCTTTCTGAGACATTGTCTAATCCCGAAGGATTTAATTTCCCGGTAGGAGAAAAGGTCACAGGCGTTAACGAGGTTACTTTCAATATCACCAAGTTTGTGCCGCTGCTGAATATCTACCCCGGTGAACTGCATCAGTTCAAGATCACTGTTGTTGACAAGAACGGCAACAGCAAAGATATGACATTAAAATTCCAATCGTAAAGCATAGACTGAAATGAAAAAGAAAAATATATTTTTCGCGTGCGCAGCTTCGCTGACGATGCTTTCATTCAGCAGCTGCTCCGACGATATCAACTATGGCAACCCCGGCGACGGGGAGGGGAGGGTGTTCCTCCGTCCGCAGCTCAACAGCGATGTGAAGGTGGAGAGCCGTGCCATACTTACCGACGATGAACTCGCCGACAACGCCATAATATGGATATCAAACGCCAAAGGCGCCGTGCGCAAATACACCGGCGTAGGCAACGTGCCTGCCGGAGGTATCTCGCTCGTGAGCGACAACTATGTGGCCGAGGTGTGGGCCGGCGACTCGGTGCCAGCATCGTTTGACCACCGTTATTTCAAGGGGCGCGAACCTTTCGCCGTGCAGGCAGGGCGCACCGCCGAGGTGACAGTAGAGTGCCGCATTGCCAACAGTGTGGTTGCCGTGGAGTATGAGCCCGCAGTCGACGAGGTGCTCACCGACTACACCATGACCGTAGGGCACAAGGCCGGAGAACTCACATTCAACGGCCGCGAGGATGAAGGGCGCCCCGGCTACTTCATGATGCCCTCTTTCGACAAGAACCTCACCTGCACCCTTACAGGCAAGAAAACCGACGGTTCAGACTTCACCTACACCCGCGTGATTGAGGATGCCAAGCCATGCACCAAATATCTGGTAAAGGTGAAGCATGGTGGCCCCGTGGAGGATGAGATCGGCGGCGCGCTTATCTCTATCGAGGTTGACGACACCGAGATAGAGGTGGAGGATGTCGTGGAGATCTATTCCGCTCCCACCGTAGAGGGCACCAACTTCGACATCACCAAACCTGTGATGGGACAGGAGGGGCAGCTCACCGAAAAGAAAGTGTGGATCAAGAGCACCAAGGGGTTCAAGGACCTTGTAGTTTCCTGCCCCGGTTTCAGCACCCTGCTCGGTATCTCGGGCGACGACTTCGAGGTGTTCGGCATGGCCGACAATGTGAAGCAGGCTCTCGAAGCCAAAGGCTTCTCCTATCAGCACTTCACCCACGAAGAGAGCGACTTCGAGGAGATCAAGATCGTGTTTGACGATGCGTTCATGAACCTCTTCCCCAACGGCGAGCATAACGTGCTCTTCACCGTTACCGACAACAACGGCAAGACCGGCACAGGTGTGATGCAGATAATCCTCAGCGACGCCAAGATGCGTACCGACGCAGTGGCTGACGCCGATGTATGGGCTACAAAAGCCACTCTGCGCGGCACCGTGATGAAGCCCGAACTGAGCGGCTTTGCATTCAACTACCGCGAACGTGGCGCACAGCAGTGGCAGACAGCTGCTGTTGAGGGCACTTTCGGCGAGGGTTCTGCCATGAGCCTGGAGCTGACTGGCCTTAGCGCCGGCACCACCTACGAGTACCAGGCCGTTTGCGACGGTTTCGATACCTCTGACGTCCTCACATTCACAACCGAGGCTGCCCTGCAGCTTCCGAATGCGGGCATGGAAGATTGGGATACATCCGGTAAGGCACATCTTATCTGCGCTCCCGGTGGAGAACTGTTCTGGGACAGCGGCAACCACGGATCTTCAACATTGGGCAAAAATGTGACCCAACAGGCAATTGATGTGAAGCACAGCGGTAGCTCTTCTGCAAAACTTGAGAGCCAGTTTGTTAGCTTTTTGGGAATGGGCGAATTTGCTGCAGGTAACCTGTTCGTTGGGCAATATCTGAAAACAGACGGAACAAATGGTGTTCTTGGTTGGGGACGTCCGTTCGCATCTCGTCCGAAAGCTCTTAAAGTATGGGTTAAGTATACTCCTCAAACTGTAACTCATTCTAAAACAGATGAGCTGAAAACGGGAGATATGGACTTAGGCATAGTTTATTTAGCTATAGTAACTGATCAAACAGAGGAAGCTACTGATAGCAAGAATAATAAATATGGACAATGGCCTGTGGTTGTAAAAACTGACCCGAAAGCTCGGAAACTGTTTAGCAAGGATGCCGCCAACGTCATTGCCTATGGCGAGCGTGTGTTCACCGAGGCTACCGGCGACATGATCGAGGTGACTATTCCTCTGGAATACTACAAGACCGACGTCAAGGCTTCCAACATCATCGTCACCTGCTCGGCAAGTAAATATGGCGACTACTTCACCGGAGGCCCCTCCGTGATGTATGTCGACGACTTCGAGCTTGTGTACTGATCCGCCCTCTAAGCAACTTGGCCAAACCAAGCGACTATAGACCGATGGCTGACAGCACCGTCGCCATCCGGACTTAAAACAAGGCGGTGTGTCAAAATTCTCGGATTTTGACACATCGCCTTTGTTTTGTGTTTTACAGCAGGTTACAAAAAATGCTGCATCTATTTTGACACAGCATCTTTGTAGATATGTTTCCGCTATATCAGCAGAGGGATAGTGACACTCCACCAAATGAGAACGCCGCAGGCACCCCCATTGCTTTGAATGCCCTTACAATAGTGCCAACGGTTAAGTTATGACCGTTCTCAATGCGTGATACCTGGGCTCGTTGCACTCCCATTAGTTCGCCGAGTTGCGATTGAGTGAGTTTCTTTTCTTTCCGAGCTTGTTTGATTGCTTCACCGATGAGATACGATTGCAATTCTGCTTCCATTGCGTCACGTCGCGGAGTGCCTTTCTCACCGACAACGCGATTAAGCATTTCCTCATGAGTGTAAAGTCTCATCTTTTCCATATCTTATTTGTGTTTGTTGCTGAAATATTCTTTCTTTAGTGCTTCCGCTCTGGCGATCTCATTAGGCGGGGTCTTTTGGAAATGTTGAAAGAGATTTTATCCTGAACCTTTTCAGGCAGAGACTCGAGGTAGCTTAAAGCTGCCTCCATATAGATTATATCAAACTTTGCTTTCAGTTCCATACGGTAGATTTATCACCATCTGCAAAGTTAATAAAAACGTTACATATATAGAAACATATATAGGCTTATTTTTGTTCTGGTGTGATTTTGAACTGCACTCTTTTTTTGGGAGATAGCGGAATTTATCGTACCTTTGCCGAAAACTGTAATAACTGAAAACTAAGTAAAGAAAAAAGATATATCGCAATGGCACAACAGGAAGATGTGTTTAAGAAGATAGTTTCCCATGCCAAAGAGTATGGGTTCGTGTTCCAGTCGAGCGAAATCTACGACGGCCTTTCCGCAGTCTACGACTACGGCCAGAACGGCGTGGAGCTTAAAAACAACATCAAGCGCTACTGGTGGGAGGCCATGACGCTGCTGCACGAGAACATCGTGGGCATCGACTCCGCCATTTTCATGCACCCCACCATCTGGAAAGCGTCGGGACATGTGGACGCCTTCAATGATCCCCTGATCGACAACCGCGACTCCAAGAAACGCTACCGTGCCGATGTGCTCATCGAGGAGCAGATTGCGAAATATGACGACAAGATCGAAAAAGAGGTAGCCAAAGCCGCCAAGCGTTTCGGCGAATCGTTTGACGAGGCTCTCTACCGCGAGACAAATCCCCGCGTGATGGAGCACAAGGCAAAGCGCGACGCACTGCACCAGCGCTTCTCCGACGCCATGAACGCCAACGACCTCGACGAGCTGCGTCAGATAATCATCGACGAGGAGATTGTGGATCCGATCAGCGGTACCAAGAACTGGACCGACGTGCGCCAGTTCAACCTCATGTTCAAGACCGAGATGGGCT
>CADFRV010000083.1 GCA_902836725.1 Muribaculaceae bacterium | reverse complement strand
ATTATGCGATAATTATGCAATTATGTTGTTCTGGGACGACAGGTTTTATGTATGGATATCAGATTTGGATTATGGTTAGGTCGTTCGGAAATCAGTGATTGCGTTTCAGTGTTTTATTTGGCGTGAATCACTGGTTTCGGATTAATTGATGGCGGTACGGGTGTGTTATTCGTCGTTGTCGTTGTCGGGGGAGAGGCGGCGGATGTCGGCGGCACGGGTGGTGCGCGCGCCGAGGTTCATGATCTTGCGGGCGGTGACGCACAGGTTGCCGGGACCCTCGGCCATGCGGCGGCGTGCCTGGGTGTAGGCGGCGGTTGCGGCGGTGAGGTGGCGGTCTATGTTGTCGAGGTCGGCGGTGAAGTTGGTGAACTTGTCGAGCATCGTGCCGCTGAGGCGCGCTATCTCCTGCACATTGCGGTTGATGGCATCCTGTTTCCAGAGCTGTTCGAGCATGCGGAGTATGGCGATTAGATGGGTCGGGGAGGAGATGAGCACACGTTTGCGGTATGCCTCTTCCCAGAGGTCAGGCTCAAGACGCATCATGGCGAAATATGCCCCTTCGTTGGGGATGAACATGATCACGAAATCAAGGCGTTTTTTGCCGACAAGGTCCTGATAGCGTTTGTCGGCAAGTTCGGCCACATGTTTCCGCACCGAAATTATATGGCGGCGTGCCGCCTCGTCTGCCTCGCGTGTGCCTGCGGCATCGGCTACATAATCGGCATAGGCGCTGAGCGACACTTTCGAGTCTATCACCACACAGCGTTCGTCGGGGTAGAATACCACCACATCGGGGCGCAGGGAGCGTCCGTTTTCTCCCGCGAGCCGGGATCCGTCGGTATCGGCGGTGACCTGTGTGGTAAAATGTATCCCTTTTTGCAGGCCTGACATTTCAAGAAGGCGCTCAAGGATCATCTCTCCCCAGTCGCCCTGTACTTTTGAATCTCCCTTGAGGGCGCGTGTCAGTTCCTGCGCTTCCTTTCCGAGAGTGTTGTTGAGTTCCATGAGGTGCCGCAGCTCGGCCCGGAGCGAGAATCGCTCTTTTGCCTCGGTGTCGTAGGCATTGGTCACTGCGGTGCGGAAACTCTCAATGTCGGCTTTGAGTGGAGCGAGAATCTCGTCGAGACGTTGTTCCGACGATTGTTTGAAGCGTGTGGTGTGGGTGTGGAATATTTCCGACGCGAGATTGCGGAACCGCTCCTCGTCGGTGCGCCGCTCTTCATCGCGCTTCTGTGTGGCGGCTGCCAGACGTTCGTGCAGCGACGTGTTTTCGATCTGTAGTCTTACATTGCGGGAATTGGCCGCATTAAGCCGCATCACGAGATATATGACGGCGACAATCGCCAGGAGCACCGTTACTCCCGATATTATGTAATAGATGAACATGACTCAAATTATGCAAAAAATGCCCGTGGATATGCAAACAGGATTATGGTTGTAAACGCTACCTTTGCAAAGGTAATGATATTTCGGAAATTATGAGTAAATTTGCTCTTAATATAGTATAAGCACACTATACCATTACCTTATAGCATACCCTCTAAACCATAATAAGCTGATGAATACCAACAGATTGAAGTGTATATTGCCGCTTGCGGCGGCTATGTTCCTGATCGGTTTCGGTTCATGTCGCCATGAAAAGAACGAGCTGGGGCACCATCATCACGGCGAGGCGGAAGAAGCAGCCGAACACGCCACACATGACCACGACCATGAAGGTGAGGAAGCCGGGGGAGAGGCCGGTGAAGGACATGCCGACGAGATTGTGCTCGAACCTGAGAAAGCCGCCCGCCTTGGAGTGGTTGTCACTGAGGTGGAACCCGCGCAATTTTCGGAGGTCGTGACTGTAAGCGGGGAGCTTACGTCGGCACCATCCGCGCAGTCTACCGTCACCGCACGCTCGGCAGGTATCGTCAATCTTTCAGCAGCCGCCTCTCCGGGGTCAGCTGTAAGCCGCGGGCAGACCATAGCCACGATTTCCGGACAGGGAATGGCCGGTGGAGATGCCAACGAGAGCGCCAGGGTGGCTCTTGCCGCCGCCAAGCGTGAGCTTGACCGCGTGACGCCGCTTCATAAAGACGGTATCGTATCGACACGCGACTATAACGCCGCGCTCATGGCTTATGAGACGGCAAAGGCTGCGGCGGGCAATGCCGTCTCGGCAGGAAGTGTGGCCACAGCGCCGACATCAGGCACTGTCACCGCCCTGCTGGTAAACCAGGGGCAATATGTGGATGCCGGTGCCCCGATAGCGCAGATTGCGGCATCCTCGGCGCTGACGCTACGTGCCAACCTCCCGGAGCGCATGCTCTCATTCCTGCCCAAGGTGAGCGGCGCGCGATTCCGCACGGCATATTCCGAAGAGGTGTTCGACATATCGGATTTCAACGGACACCGCAGTGCCGACGGCGGAAGCGCTGTGGCACAGCAGGGATATTTCCCGGTATATTTCACATTGGCAAACAACGGCACCCTGTCGGCCGGATCGTTCTGCGAGGTGTATCTCACAGGTGCCGGGCGCGAGGGGGTGATATCGGTGCCGGCGAGCGCCCTCAGCGAGCAGCAGGGCAAGTATTTCGTGTATGTGCAGGTGCATGACGATGCGTATGACAAGCGTCCGGTGCAGCTCGGGGCCGATGCAGGCGACAGGGTGGAGATTCTGGCAGGGCTTGAACCGGGTGAGAAGGTTGTGACATCGGGAACCACCTTCGTGCGTCTGGCCGAGACTTCCGGAGCGGTGCCTGAAGGACACAGCCACAACCATTGATATGATTACCTGTAAAAGTATTGAAGGATGCTGAACAAGATCATTCATTTTTCGCTATATAACCGCATCGTCATATTGATCCTAAGCGGGCTGATACTGCTCGGGGGCGTGGTGGCGCTGATGCGTTCAGAGATAGATATTTTCCCGGACCTCAACGCGCCCACTGTCGTGATCATGACGGAAGCGCCCGGCCTGGCACCGGAAGAGGTTGAGAAACTAGTGAGTTTCCCGGTCGAGACAGCCGTGAACGGTGCGACGGGGGTACGCAGGGTTCGTCGTCGGCCACAGGCTTCTCGGTAGTCTGGGTGGAATTCGACTGGGATACGGATGTGTATGTGGCGCGTCAGATCGTGAACGAGAAGATAGCGTCGGTGGCTGAGGAACTGCCTCCGGGTGTCAACGCACCTGTACTGGGACCCCAGTCGTCGATTCTCGGCGAGATAATGATTATCGGCCTTACCATAGACCCGCAGGCCGCCGACTCCCTGGCACGCATCGGGCAGACACCCACCACCATGAGCCATCTGCGCTCCATAGCCGACCGCGAGGTGCGTCCGCGCCTGCTTTCAATCGGCGGTGTATCGCAGGTATCGGTGCTCGGCGGCGATGTGGCCGAGTATCAGATATTGCTTGACCAGGGTAAAATGCGTTTTCATGGGGTGACACTGAAAGAGGTGCTTGACGCCACGGAGTCCATCAACGAGAATGCGGCCGGCGGCACACTTTATGAATACGGAAACGAATACATAATCAAGGGGAGCGTGAATACGGCCGACACCGCCGACATAGCCCGCACGGTGGTGCGTGCCGAGGCGGGGGGAGCACCCCTTACGCTCGCCGACATCTCGCGCACGGTGCATGGCGCCAAAGAGCCGCGTCTCGGTCTGGCATCGGTGCGCACCGAGCCGGCTGTGCTCCTCACCGTAACCAAACAGCCTGCCGTCGGTACAATAGGGCTGACCGACCGCATCGACAATGAGCTTGCCGTGCTCGGAAAGACACTTCCGGCCGACGTGCGCGTCTCTTCAGATATTTTCCGCCAGAGCGAATTCATAGCAAATTCAGTAAGCAATCTTCAGGAGTCTCTGCTCGAAGGTGCGCTGATGGTCATAGTGGTACTGTTTTTCTTCCTTATGAACTTCCGCACCACGGTGGTATCGCTTGTGGCGTTGCCCATGTCGATTCTGATCACTGTACTGATACTGCGCCTTATGGATGTCAGCATCAACACCATGACCCTCGGCGGTATTGCGATTGCCATAGGTTCGCTTGTCGACGACGCCATTGTGGATGTGGAGAATGTCTACCGGCGGCTGAGGGAAAACAGCAAACTGCCGGCTGAAAGCCGCATGCCTGTGATAGAGGTGGTATACAGTGCCTCGCGCGAGGTGCGCATGCCTATCTTCAACTCCTCGCTCATCATCGTGGCAAGTTTCCTCCCGCTCTTCTTCCTGCAGGGGATGGAGGGACGCATGCTCATACCTCTCGGCGTTGCGTTCATAGTGGCGCTCGCCGCATCCACCATCGTAGCTCTCACCCTCACACCGGTACTCTGTTCCTTCATGCTCGGCTCGCGCCGTGCCACCGGCAAACTTGATCATGAACCATGGGCCACACGCAAGCTGAAAGGGGCGTATGCGCGTGCGCTTGGATGGTGCATGAAACGGTCGAAGGTAGTACTTGTGTCTGTAGCGCTGCTTTTCGTGGTGGCCATAGGGCTGTTCTTCACTCTCGGCCGCAGTTTCCTCCCTCCGTTCAACGAGGGCTCCATGACCATCAACATGGCCACCCTGCCTGGCATCTCGCTTGAGGAGAGCGACCGCATAGGGCGCATGGCCGAGGAGATAATACTGGAGACGCCGGAAGTGCTGACTGTGGCGCGAAAGACAGGCCGCGCCGAGCTTGACGAACACTCGCAGGGTGTAAATTCCTCGGAAATAGAGGCTCCTTACAGGCTCAAAGACCGCTCGCGCAACGAGATGGTGCGCGATCTCCGCAGCCGTCTGTCTGAGATACCGGGGATCAACCTCGAGATAGGACAGCCGATATCACACCGTATGGACGCGATGCTTTCCGGTACCGAGGCGCAGATCGCCATAAAACTGTTCGGTGCCGACCTCAACACGCTTTTCGCCACCGGCCAGAAGATCAAGAAGATTGTGGCGGAAGTGCCCGGTATCGCTGATGCCAATATAGAACAGCAGATAGAGCGTCCGCAGCTGCATATAAAACCGCGTCGCGACATGCTCGCACGTTACGGCATCACACTTCGCGATTTTACCGAGTTTGTGGATGTGGCGCTTGCCGGCAAGGCTGTGTCGCAGGTCTACGACAGCGGTCTCCCTTATGACATCACCGTGAAGTTCGACAGCAACGCACGCAATTCCATAAAGGCGATCTCGGAACTTATGATAGACTCCAACTCGGGCAAGATACCGCTTTCGTATGTGGCAGATGTGGTTTCTTCATCAGGTCCGAACACCATCAACCGCGAGAATGTGAGCCGTCGCCTGGTGATTTCCGCCAATGTCGACGGACGCGACCTGCGTGGAGCCGTAAACGAGATCCAGAAGAAAATTTCTGACGAGATCACGCTTCCCGAGGGATACTACATCACTTACGGCGGACAGTTCGAGAGCGAGGCTGAGGCTTCCCGCACTCTCGGCCTCACTTCCCTTCTGGCTCTGTTTATCATTTTCATGCTCGTATATGCCGAGTTCAGGAGTGTGCCGCAGTCGCTCGTAATTCTGATAAACATGCCTCTTGCCATGATCGGGGGTGTCCTTATACTGGTGCTTACCGGCGGCGAACTGAATATACCTGCCATCATAGGCTTCATATCGCTGCTCGGCATCGCCACCCGCAACGGCATGTTGCTGCTTTCCCACTACAACCAGTTGCAGGCAGAGGGTGTGGACCTCGCGGAGAGGATCTCCCGCGGATCGGCCGACCGCCTCACTCCTATCATCATGACGGCGCTTACCTCGGCGCTCGCGTTGCTCCCTCTGGCACTCCGCAGCACTGTGCCCGGCAACGAGATACAGAGCCCGCTGGCGGTTGTGATTCTTGGAGGACTCTTCTCCTCTACGATTCTCAATGTGTTTGTGGTGCCGATCCTCTATCGTTACATCTCCGTGAAATATCCGCATAAACTGAATACGGGCGATCTTTCCGCCAAATAAGTAACAGTTCAAAATTATTTTATTTACCGGTCAGATTATTTCAATGTTTCTTCGGCAAAATTTTGGAATCTTTTCCTCGAACAAACATTAAAATAATTTTGACCAGTTACTTAAAAATGAAATATCAGATGATTGACATACGTTTTCTGAAATATATCCTTGCCTCCGGTGCGATCGCACTCGGTGTGCATGCGGCGGATGCCCAGGGGCAGTTCTCCGACATAGTGCGCCGCATAGCCGCCGACGCCCCGTCGTACAGTGCCGAACAGGCGCGTCTGCAGGCGAATGTGGAGAGCATGCGCGCCGAAAATGTACTGGAAAATCCGGAGGTGGAATTCGAGCGCCTATGGAGCGCCGGTCCCGCCGACAACAAGTGGAGCGGTTCGCTCTCGCAGGCTTTCGACTGGCCGGGAACATACGGGGCGCGCAGCCGTGCCGCGGCGGCGCTCGCCACAGCCGGCAGGTTCGGGCTTGACGAGACTTTCCGTCAGCTGCAGGTGAAGGCTGCCGAAAACACGCTTCAGCTTCTTGCCGCGCGCCGGAAGGTGGAGATTCTGACCGAAGTGCATGAGTCAATGACACGGCTGCGGCAGGAGTATGACCGTGCGTGGCAGATGGGGGAGACAACCATACTCGATGTGAACAAGATGAAGATCGAGGAGATCCGTTCCGCCACCGAGCTTGAGCAGGCGCGTGCGGAGATGAATGCCGTAAAGGCCGATCTTATATCCATGGCGCCGAATTCGGCAGCGGTGGAGGAAGCGATGGAGCTTGTAGATTTCCCTTATGTGGAACTGGCTTCGGCCGGGGATTATACAGCCGCTGTTGAGAACGCGCCTGAGCTGCGCTATTACTCGGCCATAGCCGAAGCGGAAAATGCCAATGTGGCTGTGGCGAAGGCGCAGAGGCTTCCCGGATTCAGTCTGGGGTATGTGCATGCCTTTGAGGAGGGCACGCATTTCAACGGCCTTTCCGTGGGGGTGTCGCTTCCGGTATATTCCCGCAGGCATGCTGTCGCTGCGGCGGATCAGCTCGGCCTGGCGGCACGTCTCGATCTGGTAGCACGCCGTGTGGAGCTTGAGACACAGATTGCCGCGGATTATGCGTCGGCCACATCGCTTAAGGAGCAGATAGCACGTTTTTCCCCCCTTGTGGAGGGTGTGAACAATATGGCACTCCTGCGCAAGGCACTTGACGGCGGCGAGCTGTCGCTGCTTGATTACTTGCAGGAGACCAATTACTTCCTCCGCGCCCGTCTTGATTGTCTAGCCCTCCTTCGCGACTACACCCTTCTGGCTTTCCGCCTCAACAGCTACACCGCTCCCGCGATGTAAGTAATTAAATTTTCATTAGCAATATGGTTTCTGCAAAAATCACTTCAATAACAGATGGACCACGACAATCTAATTTTGAACTTCTGAGGATAGTATCAATGTTATTGGTACTGGCGGTTCATGCTAATTATTTTTCTATAGGAAGTCCTTCGGCAACAGAATTAAAGACAGATATAATTCCATCGGTAACGCGAGTATTTTTGCAAGCCGCGTGTCTTGTATGTGTCAATGTATTCGTTTTGATTTCAGGCTGGTTCGGTATTCGTAGATCTGTGAAAGGAGGTATGGCATATCTATTCCAATGTTTCTTTTATTCAGCTATAATATATAGCTTCTTTCTTATTACTGGTCTGGTATCTGTTTCCCATGTCCAAGCCTTTCAAGTATTTTATCTATATTATTCAGGAGGTTGGTTCGTAGTTGCTTATCTGGGATTGTACATACTTGCACCAATATTGAATGCATACATAGAAAAAGTCTCGTTACGGCAACTTGCGATAACAGTATTGTTATTTTATATATTTCAGACTATTTTTGGGTGTATGGGGCATTATAACTTTTTTAATTTAGGTTATTCCACTCTCTCGTTTATTGGTTTATACATGTTGGCACAACTTGTCAGAAAGTCGCATGTAGTTCTACCCCCCCCCATTTTCAGCTATTTAGGTGGAACACTTATAACGACGATTTTACTGTGCATAAGTATTTTGTGGAATGGATTCGGAGCCATATTCATAGCCGAGGCATATTGTTCTCCTTTTATTGTACTTAGCTCAGTCGCGTTATTGATGTGTTTTGCGCGTATGAAAATAGGCGTATCACCGTTTATAAATTCTGTTGCTAAATCTGCATTTGCAGTTTACTTGATCCATATGAACCCTTGTATTAATCCTTATTACGCAAAATTGTGTACCTGGGTTTATAATAGCTTTGATGGAATTGTATATCTGGTTATTATACTTATAACAATATTATTAATTTTTACTTTGTGTATATTGGTGGATAAAATTCGTATTTTTGTATGGAATTGTTTATCACCGGTCTTAATGAAATATACAAATAGGATATTGGTGAAATACTAACTAATAACTTCTAAATTTTAATATTTGTATTGTTCTTCGGTAAAACTCCAAATCATAAATAGTCTGCTGATATGCAATATGTCGGTGTGCGTTTTAACCAAAGGGGTATGTCTACTAACACAATACTGAAAATCATCCCGCGGCAGATTCACGGTTGTGCTGTCTGATCGAGTTGCGAGAGGTGGCGTGCAAAATTTTAGCTCGATATGGGGTGGCAGTATGTAACAATTCGTTCGGGCGTCGGAGATGTCCGCCAAATCCGGAACAAGACCTGCATTCTGTTGGAGGTAGCCATATATTTTTCACAACCTGACGCCTTAAATTGAATTATTTTTGTCCAAGATTGTGCCCGCTTCTTCGAAGCGTTACTATCGGGAAACGATCTCCATACCCCGCACCTTCGCGTCGTGTTCGTCCTTGCGTCCTCACACGCCGCTCGATACGGGGCTTAAATTTTGCACGCCACCTCCGGCGGCTCGCTGTGAGAACCTCATGTAAAAGGTATGGTACATTGAAGATAGATTGTTGTATTCCGGTTTTAGCGGACAGTAATAATTTAAGATCGATTGTTGTATATAGGTTTTACCGGATAGCAATAATATTAAAAAGAGAAGACCAGAAAAGGAGGTTATCGCATTCCGGTTATATCAAACCGGAATGTTATCCGCACACGCATTTTTACAATATTTAACTACCATTCATCCGTACTTAAAAGATTTCTTAATATTTTTGCACTAATATTTAGCGTCTGTTTTTTCTCCTCTTTCTCATCACCATTGTTTTTATGAAGCGTCTGATTTCTAACACAATATCTCGAATAGCATTTGGGCGTCTTATGCTTTTATATCCCGCATGCATAAAAAACATCACACTATTATATCACGAACAAAAAATGAAAGCAATCAAAACAATCATGCTTGCTGTGGCTTTTTCCACGGCGGCAAGTGCGTCTGCGCAATTCACTAACACAACGTCTTCGACTGCCAATAAGGGCATCTGCGACTACAACCGTATCGCACTCTCTTACAACAACACCCATTTCGGTTTTAATGAATACCTGGGGTCGGACAACAATTTCAATCTTAACGGCTTCGGTGTAAACTACATTCACGGTTTCAGTGTAAGCAAGCGTATCCCTATTTTCATTGAAACCGGAGTAAACTTCAACTTCGAATTCGGATCAACAACAACCGCAAAAGAACATGTGCTTGACGAATGGATGCGCACCAAAGAGACGAAACAATTCATCAACATGCAGGTTCCCGTTAACTTCACTTATCGGTTTACAATTACCGATGGAGTATACGTGGCACCATATGCAGGCCTGAATTTTAAACTAAACATCATCGGCCGGTATAAAGACAAAATCGAGACCAGTTTCCCTGACAGCGAACTCAAGGATTACGGCGTAGATCCGGAGGACTTGGAAGGGGAATGGATGAGTGTCTTCAGCAAAAAGGACATGGAAGGGAACGACTATACCTGGAAACGCTTCCAGGTGGGATGGCATATAGGTGCAGGTCTCACATACGAATCATTCTATCTCGGTCTGCAGTACGGCACCGACTTCATTCCTATTTACAAATACAAAGATGATAAAATAAACACCGGCAACTTAAAAGTTTCCCTGGGGTACACTTTCTAACTAATTGAAGGACAAATACAGGACGGTGTGTCAAAATCGCGCGATTTTGACACACCGTCCTGTTTTTTTTTATACATGGGG
>CADFRV010000082.1 GCA_902836725.1 Muribaculaceae bacterium | reverse complement strand
TGCCAACGCAGTGCCCAAAGGTATCATAGTGGACCAGGCATACACCCTCAACAAGCCCCTCGGCCTGGGCAACATGATGATAATGCTCATAGCATGCTGCATGGGCATATGCCTCCCCCCCGCCTACCTGTGGATCCGCAAGCTGCTCCGCAACAAGTTCGAGACCCGCGAGGAAGCCGAGAAGATCATCGACGCACCCATTCTGGGCGAGATGTGCCAGATCCGCGAGAAAAACGAAGGCGCCCTCGCCGTGGGCAACGGCATAAACTCCAGCGCGTCGGAACTGTTCCGCCTGCTGCGCACCAACCTCCTGTTCATGCTCAACGGAGCCGACGACAAGGTGGTGCTCATGACCTCGGCACGCTCCGGCGAAGGAAAATCGTACATCTCGATCAACCTGGCCGCCACCCTGGCCCTGCTCAAAGGGAAGCGCGTGCTCCTCGTGGGCATGGACATCCGCAAGCCGCAGCTCGCCAACTACATGGGAATACCCTCCACACCCGGCCTTACCGAGTACCTCTCCACCCCGGGAATGAACATCGACAACATCATCCGCCGCAACACACCCGTGGAGAACATGGATGTGATCGTGGCCGGTCCCATACCCCCCAACCCCTCGGAACTGCTCGCCTCCGACCATGTGGACGAACTGTTCGCGAAACTGCGCGAGAAGTACGACTATATCGTCATCGACTCCGCTCCGGTGGGAATGGTTTCCGATACCTTCTCCCTCAACCGCGTGGCCGACGCCACAGTATTCGTAACCCGCGTGAACCATTCGCAGATCTCCGATCTGGAATACCTCAACAAGATCTACGCCGACAAGCGCCTGAAGAAACTGTCTGTGGTTGTAAACGGCACACAGTCGAAGCAGGGCTACGGTTACGGCTACAAATAATCAGAACATCAACGTATTGGTGAAGACACATACAGCTAATAGCGTCAGTGAGGCTGCTTCATCGGCTATCACGGAAGTTCCTTCGCAGGCCCAGGGAGGCCAGGCGAAGGAACTTCTGCAGCTTGGCGCCAGAGACTGGATATGGCCACTGTCGTTCATGCTTTCCATGGCGATGGTGGGCCTGAAATTCCCTCTGGGCTATCTTCTGGTGCCGCTGATCATGTTCGCCCGCTTCAAAAGCGACAGGTATGACTTCCTGATGATGCTCACCATCTTCTTCGGAGGATACGGCGTTGCCGGTCTCACCTCCTGGGGCATACACTCTCAGTGGATAGTGCTCGTGTCAGGTCTGGGAGGCTACCTTCTCCTGCGCAAATACCGGCTGCTCAACCGCACCATGTTCCTGTGGGCGCTCTATGCGGCGGCGCTGCTGATACTGGCCCGATACAGCATCGTATCGCTCAAGATACAGCTGCCAAAGATAGTGCGCTATCTCACGGTCATCTACTTCATAATACCGCTGCTGGTGTTCGCCGGCCGCGATTTCGACATAAAGCAGTTCTGGCGCAGGATGATGCCCTACATCCTCCTGACAGGCATATTCTATATCATCGACTGTTTCATCCTCAGCGGCAACGTGCTCGAGCCTACGACACACCTCTGGGGAAACGTCACCTCCACATTCGACCACCTGATCTGGCGCCCGCTGTCGCTTACTGCCCACAGAAAATACCCGGTGGGAATATACCTTTTCACACTCGGCATAATACCTGTGATAAAGGCTTTCCGCCTTACCCGAGGGCAGTGGGCCATAATTATCGGAGGTCTGATCTCCACCTTCACATTCACCGTCATATCAGGTTTCGTGCTGGTGTTCATCCTCTTCCACGGAAGAGCCAAACAACTGATAAAATGGAGCCTTCTCGCCGTGGTGCTCTTCCCGGTGCTGTACTTCGTGGACTCGTTCCTTCCGGCGCGCTCAGGAGGTGAAACATATGAGGAAGTACACAGCTTCCTGCGAATAAAATCGTCATTAGACCAGATTATCTCTATCTTCAACATTCAGGACGAGGAGGATCTGGCACGTCTGGGCACCAACCGCATGGCACAGGCCCTTCCTAAACTCGAGCTGCTTTACAACGAAGACAAACAGACTACCGGATTCGGTTTTCTTGATGCCCCCGAGAATACTCCCACCAGATATATCATCTACAATGACCTGTATTTCGAAGAATACAGCGATGAAAACTGGGAGGTGGCAAACAATATCGAGATCTCCGTACTTGAAGTCTTCACGAGTATAGGATGGGTGGGATTGATCATACACATCGCCTTCTTCGTAGCTCTATGGATGCTCGTAAGGAGGAAACGTCATGCCACATACTTCCTGAGCGTGATGATAGCTTTCGCATGGTTCGGAATCGGCGGTTTCGAGGGCCTGGTGCGTGCCCAGAGCCTCTATCTGATAGGGCTTACCTACGGCATAGTGCTGCTGTGCAACCGCCCCGAACGCTCACGCGGCATGTCGCGCCATCTCCCGTCATACGGCACAGAACCCTAACCCCACAGCTATGACCGCAGCAGAGAACCGCAGAATAGCGAAAAACGCGATTTATCTCTACGGAAGAATGATTCTCACCGTGGGGGTATCGCTGTATACCGCCCGCGTGGTTCTCGAGACCCTCGGTGTGGACAACTACGGCATCTACAATCTTGTGGGAGGCATAGTGGCTGTGCTCGGTTTCATCAACGGCACCATGGCGGGCGCCACTCAGCGTTTCCTGAACTACGAAATGGGGTGCGGCGAGCCTTCACGCGTGCGGCGCACTTTCAGCAACGCCCTGCTGATCCATATGGGGATAGCGCTTATCGTACTGGTACTCGCCGAGACGGTGGGACTGTGGTTTGTGAACACCCGCCTGGTCATCGCCCCCGAGCGGATGTGGGCCGCCAACGTCACATACCAGCTCTCCATCCTGGCCGCCATGGCCTCCATAATACAGATACCATACGTGGCGTCGGTGATGGCCCACGAGCGGATGAACATATTCGCCTCCATGTCGGTGCTGAATGTGGTGCTTAAACTGCTTGTGGCACTGACGCTCGTGTTTTTCCCGGGGATAGACAACCTGGTGGTCTACGCCGTGCTGATGCTCTGCGCGTCGGTGCTTGTGGCGGTGCTTTACCGCGGCTACTGCGTGCGTCATTTCAACGAGTGCCGTTTCTCCATGCGTCCCGACCGCGACATCTTCACCTCCATGCTGAAATTCTCGGGATGGGACATATACGGCAACCTGTGCTATACCGGACGGGTGCAAGGCACGGTAGTGATACTCAACCTTTTCGGCGGCACCCTGCTCAATGCCGCCGGCAACCTCACCCTCACCGTCTCAGGCACAGTGACCAGTTTCGCATCCGCCGTCACCACCGCTTTCCGCCCCCAGATCATACAACAGTATGCGCGCCACAACTACAGCGAAATGCTTATGCTGCTCAACAACTGCGCGCGCTATTCCTTCCTGCTGATGGGGCTGCTGGTGACCCCCATGTTCATAGAGATGGACTTCCTGCTCGGCCTCTGGCTCGAGGAGGTGCCGGAATTCACCGCCGATTTCTGCCGCATAAGCCTGCTTGCCGCCTGCGGCGAACTGCTTATAGTGACCGTGTGCATCGGGATCCACGCCACAGGCAAGGTAAAGAACCTGAGTTTCATTTCCGGCACTCTATACCTCATAGAGCTGCCTGCCATGTATTTTATGCTCAAGGCCACGGGCAACCCGCCGGTGGTGTATCTGGTGCACTGCGTGTTCATTGCCATTGTGCTGCTCGCAGACACGATAATACTCAAATCGCAGCTCAAAAGTTTCAGCATCACCCGTTTCTGGCATCGCGGAGTGCTTGTGCCGCTGCTGATAGTAGGCAGCGTGACCGTCCTTGCCCTGCTACTGCGCTCCTACGGGGAGGAGGGATTCACCAGAGCCATACTCATCGCCATGTTCACCACCGCCATGACCACGTCGCTGACCTATTGCTTCGGCATCAACGCGGCCGCCAGGGCGATGGTCAACGGCAAAATAAACCGGATACTTAGAAGAGACAAGTGAAAACCATACTGTTCGTCGCCACTTCAATGAACGTGGGAGGGGTTGAAAAAGCCCTTTCCGGGGTGCTCAACGCCCTTGACCCGACGGAATGGGACATATACCTTGATCTCATCATCCCGGAAGGTGGATTCATGCCCACCCTCCCTCCGCATATAAAAACAGGATGCATAGAGGAGCTGAACCGCGAATACGCTTTCTGCCAGCATCCGGTGAAAGGGTTCGTCGGCCACATGCTACATGGCCGTCCCCTCAGGGCTGTGAGGCTTATGTGGCATTATGCGAAAGCAAAGAAAGAGAAATCGCTCAACGGCTTCTGCCGGTACATAACGCGGGGCAGCCGGGCGCACGGCATGGTGTTTGACGCCGCCGTGTCGTTTCATGGCCCGAGCGAATACCTCGACTGCTATGTGGCCGACTGCGTGAAAGCGCGGCGCAAATACGGGTGGATACACTTCGACGTGAGCCGCTGCCATATAAAGCCGCGCAGCATACGCGAAAGCTACAGCCGCTTCCACCGCATATTCCTGGTCTCGCAGGAAGGTAAGGCGGTTTTCGACCGCATGTTTCCGGAACTGTCGGACCGCACCGCATTGATGCCCAATATGGTATCGCGCAAGACCATAGAGCGGATGGCCGACGAGAGTGTGCCTTTCATAAAAAAAGAGGGGGAGATACATGTGGTGACTGTGGGACGACTGTCGCATGAAAAGGGGCAGGATCTCGCGTTGCTCGCCCTTAAGAACCTGCGTGACAGCGGCATGAATGTGATATGGCATTTCGTGGGTGGAGGCACCGACGAGGAGTGTTTCCGTAAAATGAGCCGGGAGCTCTCGTTGGGAGAAGCCGCCCGCTTCCACGGTGTGTGCCTCAATCCCTATCCGTACATGAAGCATGCCGACGTGTACATGCAGCCATCGCGCCACGAAGGATACGGCATCACCATACAGGAAGCGCTGACATTCGGCACCCCGACCGTCTCCACCGACACCACGGGGGGACGCGATCAGCTCTCGAAGCTCCCCAACGGCGTGCTCACCGGCTTCACGCCCGAAGAGATCGCCGACGGTGTGCGGAAAGCGGCGCAGCTGCCCGCACAGCCGCACATTACCGCCGATACCGTTACAGGCGAATATATCTCAAAACTCTTGAGCACTTGACCACTTTACCACTTATCCGATAACCCGAACCTACAACCCGGATTGACACAAACCCTTTATTTCACGACTTAAGCAACTGTTCAGAATTAATGAATATAACCCATGTCTCTTTTGGATTCAACACAGGTGGCGCGGAACTGATGATGTCAGACATAATGGGCATCCAGGCCGAAGAGGGGCATAACGTCACTCTGCTCCTGATCAACGACCGTTATGAGGAGGCTCTTCTCCAGAAAATACCTTCTGATGTGAGGGTCGTGAAAGTCGGGCGCCCCTCAGGATCAAAGAACCCGCTGTGGTATCTGAAATACAACATATTGCTGCGACGCACAAGACCCGACGCGGTGCATTTCCACCAGGCCAAGGCATCCTCACTCACCATACCGTCGCGGGGCACAGGATATGTGGAGACGGTGCATTGCCTGGGCGCCCCTGTAAAAAAACGTGGATTCATAGACCGCTATGTGGCCATCTCCGAGGCTGTAAGCTCCGATCTGGATAAACGCCTGAACCTGCACACCGCCATCATACAGAACGGCATAAACTCACGCGCCATCACCCCGCGCGGAGGCGCGCCCCGGAAAGAGGGGGATCCGTTCAGAATTGTGTGCGTGAGCCGGCTCGACCACGGCAACAAGGGGCAGGACATAGCCATCGAGGCACTCTCCAAACTCAAGGGGAGCGCCGGAATGCCGAAAATACATCTGGATTTCATCGGAGAGGGAGCCTCGCTGAAAATGCTGGAAGATATGGTGGCGGAGAAGCACCTTGACAGGGAGATACGTTTTCTCGGCAACCGTCCGCGCGACTACATCTACAGCCATCTGGCCGATTATGACCTATTCATACAGCCGTCGCGTTTCGAAGGGTTCGGCCTTACCGTGGCCGAGGCGATGGCCGCCAGGCTGCCTGTGCTCATAAGCGACTTAGAGGGGCCGATGGATATAATCGGAAAGGGGAAATACGGCACCAGTTTCAGAAACGGAGATGCCGGCGACTGCGCCCGCAAAATAGCCTCGGCAATCGGGAACCACAGGGAGCTGCTCGCCCTGGGCGCCGGAGACGCATACACCCGTGTGACAGAAAAATACGACATACGCCGCACAGCACGCGAATACATCGCGCTTTACAGGGAGGTTGCAGCGGGCAAGAGCCACAACCGACGCCCGTAAACTTTGGTACTTATGGACAGAGACATCGCATCGAAGATACTTTATATCGGGGTTGACTACAGGAATCCGATAGGGGGGATAGCATCGGTAGAATATGAATACAGCAAATTCATCAGGCCGTTCAAATTCGTGCGCACCTGCGTGAACGGCGGCAAGCTGAAAAAAGCCGCCGTGGCCTGCGAGGCACTGGTAAACTTCACCGCACGCATGCTTTTTGACCGCAGCATAAAGATAGTGCATGTGCACGCCGCCTCCGACGCCAGTTTCTGGAGGAAACGCATATTCATCGGCATGGCCCGGCGTTTCGGTAAAAAGATCGTGTACCACCACCACGGTGGACGTTTCAGGCAGTTCTATGCCGAGCATCCCGCACCGGTGTCAAAGACACTTGCCAAGGCCGACTGCGTGGTGGCGCTGTCGGAGGAGTGGCGGCAGTTTTTCGCCGATACACTCAAGTGCCGGCAGGTGAGGATCATAAACAATGTGGTGTCGCATCCCCGTGAGGATGCCGGCACAGGATCTCCGCGTCACGACAGGTGCTTCCGCCTTACATTCCTCGGCAAGATAACCAAAGAGAAAGGCATATATGACCTTCTCGACATACTCGCCGAAAACCGCGAAGACTATGCCGGACGGCTGAAACTCACCGTTGGAGGCAACGGGGAGGTAAGCCGTTTCTGCAAAATGGTGGATGAGATGAACCTCAGCGACATCGTGGAATATGCCGGATGGGTAGACGGCGAGAAAAAAGAGCGGCTGCTCAGCCAGACTGACGCCTATATACTCCCGTCGTACATAGAGGGGCTGCCGATCTCCATACTCGAGGCCATGAGCTACCGCAAGCCGGTGATCTCCACCCGTGTGGGTGGGATCCCCGCTATCGTAAGCGAAGGCAAGACCGGTTTCCTGACCGCGCCGGGCGACAAAAAAGCCATCAGAAAGGCCATAGACACACTCGCCGCCGACCCCGCGCTGTGTGACTCTATGGGGGAGAAAGCCTATCGCGAGGTGCAGCCGTTTTTCCCCGAAGAGGTGGACCGCAATCTCACTTCACTCTACAGATCGCTGCTCTGACAGCAAACTGAGCAATAAATTTGATAATGAGGCGCGGATAAGAGAGGCCAACGGACACGAGATTGGGAATTTTTTCCTAAATTTGCAGTCTGTAAGCTCTTACCTAACGCAATGAACATATCATATAATTGGTTAAAGGAATACCTCGACTTCGACCTTGCGCCCGCACAGGTAAGCGAGGCACTCACTTCCATAGGTCTTGAAACCGACGGCCTCGAGGAAGTGGAATCGGTAAAAGGAGGCCTCAAGGGTCTCGTGATCGGAAAGGTGCTCACCTGTGTGGAGCACCCCAACAGTGACCACCTGCATGTGACCACCGTAGACCTCGGCGACGGAGAGCCGACCCAGATAGTATGCGGCGCGCCCAACGTGGCCGCAGGACAGACTGTAGTGGTAGCCACTGTGGGCACCACCCTCTACAGCGGAGAAGAATCGTTCCAGATAAAGAAATCCAAAATACGCGGTGTGGAATCGCTCGGCATGATCTGCGCCGAGGACGAGATCGGAGTGGGCACCTCCCACGACGGCATCATCGTCATCCCGGAAGAGGGCGCACCGAAGGCCGGTACCCCCGCCGCTGAATATTTCGACCTCAAAAGCGACTGGGTGATGGAGGTGGACCTCACCCCCAACCGCATTGACGCCGCAAGCCACTACGGTGTGGCACGCGATCTGGCCGCATACCTCGACTGCCATCTCAACCATGCCGACCTGCACCGTCCGTCGACAGAAGCATTCGCCCCCGACCGCGCCGACGGCGCCGTGGAGGTGGAGGTGCTCGACAAGGAGGGCGCTCCCCGCTACTGCGGAGTGACCATACGCGGAGTGCAGGTGAAAGAGAGTCCCGACTGGCTCAAACAGCGCCTGGAGGCCATCGGCGTGCGCAGCATCAACAACATTGTCGATATCACCAACTATATCCTCCACGGTTTCGGACAGCCGCTCCACTGCTTCGACCTCAACAAAGTGGCCGGTGGCCGCGTTGTGGTGCGCACGGTAGAGGAGGGCACCGCTTTCGTGACACTTGACGGAACGGAACGCAAACTCTCAGCCGCCGACATAATGATCTGCGACGCCGAGAAACCGATGTGTATCGGAGGTGTGTTCGGCGGACTGGACTCCGGTGTGACCGAAGCCACCACCGACATATTCCTGGAAAGCGCCTGCTTCCACCCCACACGCATACGCCGCACGGCACGCCGCCACGGCCTGTCGACCGACGCCTCGTTCCGCTACGAGCGCGGCCTCGATCCCAACGCCTGCATGTATGCCCTCAAACTTGCCGCCCTTATGGTGAAAGAGCTTGCCGGAGGCGAAATCTGCGGCGAGCCTGTCGACATCTATCCCGTAAAGGCAGAGCCGTGGCCTGTGACCCTCAGCTACAGCTACCTGAACGGTCTTGTGGGTAAAGAGATCCCGCAGGAGACAGTAGACGCCATCCTCAGATCCCTGGAAATCGAGATCACCGCACGCCGCGACGGGGAGATAGACCTTCTGGTACCCCGTTACCGCGTGGATGTGACCCGCCCCTGCGACGTTGTGGAGGATGTGCTCCGCATATACGGCTACAACAACGTGGAGTTCACCGATACCGTGCACTCGTCGCTCCAGTTCAAATCGCATACAGCCGAGGCCGAGCATCTGCAGCAACTCATTTCCGAACAGCTCACAGCCCAGGGCTTCAACGAGATACTCAACAACTCGCTCACAGCCGAGCGCTATTACGCCGACCTGGCCTCATATCCCGCAGACCACTGCGTGAAGCTGCTCAACCCGCTCAGCACCGACCTCAACGTGATGCGCCAGACACTGCTTTTCGGCGGTCTGGAATCGCTGTCGCACAATATCAACCGCAAGTCGGCCGATCTGGCCTTCTATGAGTTCGGCAACGTCTACCGCATCGATCCCGCCGTGGCATCGACCGAAGAGAAGCCCCTCGGCGGCATAAGCGAGGGCGCCCGTCTGGCAATCTGGCTGACAGGCAACATCGGCCAGGCAAGCTGGAACCGCGCCGCAGTGGAAGCCACATTCTTCGATCTGAAAGGTGTGGTAGCCAACGTGCTCGCCCGTCTGGGAATAAGCGCCGCAGAAACCGTCCTCACCCGAGGCGAGGGGAACAATATCTTCTCGGCTTACCTCGATATCAAGACACGCTCGGGCAAACTGCTCGGCCAGATGGGTATCGTTGCCAAGACCGAACTTGCCAAGACCGAAATCAAACAGCCTGTGGTCTACGCACAGCTCGACTGGGACGCACTCTGCCGCCTGGCAGTGAAGAAAAAGGTTGAGTTCACACCGCTGCCGAAGACACTTCCGGTGAAACGCGACCTCGCCCTGCTCGTCGACAAATCGGTAAGCATGGCCCAGATAGAGGCCGAGGTGCAGCAAAGCGGCAGCGGCGTTGTGCCGCACATACCAGTTGCGGCTGTGCAGGCCGCGCCAGAGGTGCAGCAAAGCGAGCGCAAACTGCTGCGCGACGTCACCCTCTTCGACGTATACGAAGGAAAGAACCTCCCCGCCGGCAAAAAATCATACGCTATCTCCATCACCCTGCAGGACAATGAAAAGACCCTCCAGGACAAGCAGATAGACGGCGTGATGAACAAAATCATCGCCAACCTGACCAAGAAACTCGGAGCCGAGCTGAGATAACCAGGGAATAAGAGGATCTCAGAGGAATCAGAGACATCAGAGACATCAGA
>CADFRV010000081.1 GCA_902836725.1 Muribaculaceae bacterium | reverse complement strand
GCACCCATTATTATGTCGATTTAGTATTTTACCATGCCATATTGAAATGTTATATTTTGATAGATTTGAAGCGTGCGGGAGTAAAGCATTATGATATAGGACAGATGAATATGTACCTTGGATATTTTGCCAACGAAATATCTCAGCCGGATGACAATAAGCCTATTGGAATAGTATTATGTCATTCAAAGAATGAGCTTGTGGTAGAGTATGCCACCTATGGAATGGACAGTAATATTTTTGTTTCAAAATACCAGTTGTATCTGCCGAACCGAGAAGAATTGCGGCGTATGGTGCAATCTATTCTCGAAACAGAATGAACATAGTTAAATAAAGAGCCGTAGCCCGCAAGTGTCCGTAAGGAATGCCGACGGTTGGTAATTTGCCTGGAAAATAGTAACTTTGCGTCGCATAACCTTCTGTAAGGACTATTTTAAAGGGTACCTGTATCTGGGTGAAAGAGAAAGCTCGTTCCATATTTGCAGTCTTGCTGATGGCGTTGTTCGTGAATTTCGTATTCTCGAACATCGTTTTCACACACACCCATAATGACAGCCACTATGGTGTAGTCACACACTCCCACCCTTATTTCCCTTCATCCGGGCATACCCACTCACACAATTCTTTTGACCAGATCGCGGGATTCAATGCCGCAGTGGCTGCTTTCCAGGGAACGGCCGTGCAGGAGATCGCTGTTCCCGAATGCCGCTCCGTATTGCAGGAATGGTTCTGTAAGCCCGTATATGTTTCCGTAGGCAAGAACCATCTTTACCTGCGGGCTCCTCCCGCCTGTCTATTGTTTCAGTGAATATCTACGTTTCAACCTAACCGTGTGACTGTCCGCAATGTATGCCGGTCAGTCGCTGAACAATAGACCAATAATGACAAGACGAATCATAATTGTTGTCATGGCTCTTGCCATGACCCTATTGATGTATGCTGATACATCAGCCGTTGCGGCAACCGCAACGGGGAGCATCTCGGGGCATGTGACCGATACAGAGAACAGTTCACCACTCCCGTATTGCAGGATCCAGATTGCAGGCTCTTCCAGAGTGTGTGCGACCGACGAGGCGGGGGACTACAAGCTGGACAACCTTGCCCCCGGTACCTATACAGTGGAAGCATCGTATATCGGTTATGGCGCAGGGAGCGCCAGAATATCTGTGGCTGCGGGTGGCACGGCACAGCTGGATTTCAGCCTTGCTCCCGACGCATTCATGCTTGACCAGGTGGTAGTGACATCCTCCAAGACAGAGACCAAGCGCAGGGAGAGTCCGGCACTGGTCAACATCACCACGGGGAAGCTGCTCACGGACATAGGCGCCTGCTCGCTTGCCGACGGCCTGGACTTCCAGCCCGGGGTGAGGGTGGAGAACGACTGCCAGAACTGCGGTTTCACCCAGGTGAGGATCAACGGCCTCGACGGTCATTATTCACAGATACTGATGAATTCCCGTCCGGTATTTTCCGCTCTTGCGGGAGTGTATGGTCTGGAGCATATACCCGCGAACATGATAGAACGCATAGAAGTGATGCGTGGCGGCGGTTCGGCACTTTTCGGGTCTTCGGCCATAGGTGGCACGATAAACATAATCACCAAGGATCCCCAGTCGAACTCCGCGCAGATATCGCATACGCTTACTTCTGTGGGGATTTCCGGCAGTCTCGACAACAACACTACGATGAACGCCTCGGTGGTGACCGACAAGAGCAACGCCGGTATCATGGTGTATGGCCAGAGCCGTTACCGCGACGGATATGACCACGACTCCGACGGCTATACAGAGATAGCCCTTCTGAAGAGCCAGACCGTAGGGGCGAGGGCTTTCATGCGCCCCGGTGACGCGTCGCGCCTGACACTTGAATACCACAACACACATGAGTACCGTCGCGGCGGAGACAATACTGATCAGCCGCCGCATATGGCGATGGTGGCTGAGGAGGCCGACCACAATATCCATTCTGCCGAGGCCACATACGACATGTGGGTGCGCGACCGCCGCGACCATATCTCGGTGTTTTCAGCCATGCAGAACACGCGTCGCAAAAGTTATTACGGATCGGAGATGGATCCTAATGCCTACGGCCGCACTTCCGACATTGTCGTTACCGCCGGCGGCCAGTGGACGCATCCTATGGACCGTTTCCTCTTCATGCCCGCGGAGCTTGTAAGCGGGGTGGAATACTCCTTCAACCGTCTGCATGATGTGACTGTGGGTTACGATCACAATATCCTGCAGCGCGTGAATATCTACAGCGCGTATCTGCAGAACGAGTGGCGCGACGAGCGGGTGGGATTTCTTGTGGGCGCGCGCATCGACAAGCATTCCCTCATTAAGAACCCCATCGTGTCGCCACGTGTGAACGTAAGGTTCAATCCGTCGGCCAATTTCAATTTCAGGGCGTCATACTCCACCGGTTTCAGGTCGCCGCAGGCATACGACGAGGATTTCCATGTGGCAATCGTGGGCGGCGAGCGTGTGGTGACAGTGCTTGCACCCGGTCTCAAACAGGAGAGCTCGCAGAGCGTGAGCCTTTCAGCCGACATGTACCAACGGTTCGGCAATGTGCAGACAAACTTTCTTGTGGAGGGATTTTTCACGGACCTGCGCGATGTGTTCGCTCTCCGTCAGCTCGAAGGCACCGATGCCCTGGGCAATGCCGTGCTCGAGCGCTACAACGGATCGGGCGCGCGTGTGCTCGGACTGAACCTGGAGGCTAAGGCGTTTTTCTCAAGTCATTTCGACATGCAGGCCGGCCTGACCTTGCAGCGTAGCCGCTACAAGAAGCCCGAAGTGTGGAGCGACAATCCCGATGTGGCACCGGAAAAAAGGATGTTCCGCACCCCTGATCTGTATGGATACATAACGGCCAACTGGGAGATCACCCATCATCTCAAGGCTATGCTGTCAGGCACGCTCACCGGTCCCATGACGGTGCAGCATATTGCCGGATCGGGGACGCCGGTGGATATTGCCGTGCGCACGCCCACGTTCTTTGACGCTTCCCTGCGTCTGACGTATACTTTCAGAATGATAGACAGGATCTCGCTTGACGTCACCGCCGGCATGGAAAATATCTTCAACTCATATCAGCGCGATTTCGATACCGGCTCAAACCGCGACTCCGGCTACATCTACGGTCCGGCGCTTCCGCGCTCCCTCACCGTTGGAGCATCCGTATCCATCTGATCCGATATTTCAAGAGTATGCTTGAATTCAACACAGGAAACATGAGTTTATGTGTGGATTCAAGCATACTCTGAAAGTTTTGTCCGATATGGCGCGATCGTAATTTATACAATGTGTTTTTTATAACCTGAGACTTGGAAAATACGGTTGGAATTATTATATTTGCGAAAAGAAAAACGATAAGCGGCCTGTTGAAATATTGAACTGATCGGAAACAGTCGGCCGGCCGTTGCAATTGATAAAATCTATAATGTTTGTACCATGGAAGTCTGGGTTGTGTGGCTTATAATAGCCGCGGTTCTTATTGTACTTGAGGTTGTCACACAGATGATGTGGGCGTTCTGCCTGTCTGTAGGTGCGCTCGGCGCCATGGCCTGCTCTTTTTTCGGTATGGACCTTACATGGCAGGTTGTGGTGATGGCTCTGCTGAGCGTGGTGGCATACCTGGTGTTTCTCCCGATGTTCAAGCGCTGGCATGCGCGCACCGAGGTGCACAAGGTCCGCACAGGCATGGATGCGCTGCTCGGCAGACGTGCCACTGTAATCCATGCGATACACCCCGGCCAGTTGGGGCGTGCCCGTATCGACGGCGACAACTGGCAGGTGAAGGCCCCCTCCGTTTATGAGACGGTACCTGCGGGAACCGAGGTTGTGGTTACGGCTTACGACAGCATAATCCTCACTGTGGCCCTGCCGGAGTGAGAGGAAATATATTTCTCATCATTTAATCAATCATGCGCTTATGACCACTTACATTGTCCTTTGCATCATCATTCTGCTTGCAATTGTAATCATTTCGGCCGGCGTGAAAGTCGTGCCGCAGTCTGAGACGCGCGTCATAGAACGCCTCGGCCGTTTCCACAGCGTGCTCTCCCCGGGTCTGAATTTCATAATCCCGTTTGTGGACCGTCCGAAAATAATATATACACGCCGCACCGACACCGTAGGGGGGCGCAACTATGTGCGCACTGTTGCCACCAATGTCATCGACCTTCGTGAACAGGTGTATGACTTCCCGTCGCAGCAGGTTATCACCCGCGACAACGTGACCACTGAGATCAACGCCCTGCTGTATTTCCAGATCACCGATCCGAAAAAGGCCGTGTATGAGATCGACAATCTGCCCAACGCGATAGAGAAACTGACCCAGACCTCGCTTAGAAATGTGATCGGTGAACTTGAGCTTGACGAGACGCTCACGTCGCGCGATACTATCAACACCAAGCTGCAGGCGATTCTCGACGACGCCACCAACAAATGGGGTGTAAAGGTGAACCGTGTGGAGCTGCAGGATATAACCCCTCCGGAAAGTGTGCGTGTGGCTATGGAGAAGCAGATGCAGGCAGAGCGTAACCGTCGTGCCGAGATCCTCAATGCCGAGGGTGAGAAGCAGTCGCTGATACTGCGTTCCGAGGGTGAGAAGGCATCGCGTATCAACGAGGCTGAAGCTCACAAGCAGTCGGAAATATTACGTGCGGAAGGTGAGGCACGTGCCATCATTCTCAATGCCGAGGCTGAGGCAGAGGCCATACGCCGGGTTGCGGAAGCCGTTGCGGCGGGCAACACAGACCCCGCCACATATATGCTCGCCATGAAATATATCGACACCCTGCGTGAAATGACCTCCGGACAGGATAACAAGACGGTTTACATACCCTACGAGGCAAGTTCGGTGCTTTCCTCGCTTGGCTCCATCCGCACGCTCTTCAAATAACGCAGAACGGTACCGTGCGGACGATAACTACAGGTACAGTATCCCTGGAAGGTTTTCTCCGCGAGCCGCCGGAGGTGGCGTGCAAAATTTAAGCCCCGTATCGAGCAGTGTGTGAGGACGTAAGGACGAGCACGCTGTGAAGGTGCGGGGTATGGAGATCGTTTACCAATAATATAGCTTCGAAGAAGCGGGTACAATCCCGAAAATACTGCTGTTGTAGGAGGATGACTTAGGGTGCATATATAATTCTCAACAGTTTCCCCCACACCATCGCGGCAAATTTCGGCCTAATGGCCTCATTTACCGCTTGATGTGGGGCTTAAATTTTGCACGCCACCTCCGGCAGCTTGCGGGGAGAACCATCAATCTGATACGAAATAATATTGTTGTTTTCCGGTTTAAGCAGACAGCACGATTTATTTAGACGGATAGTTGTGGCGTTTCTCTTTTTATTAACGGGATTTCAGGATAATTTATGCATAAAATAGTGATAATCCGTTAAATATCGCCGCGCTATGTTAAGTATGGTTTATTCAGCGTCTTTAATCGGTAAGGAAATGTAAATTTGCCGGTGCAAGCAGTCGCATTGCGTTATATCCGGAAGAGATGAGAGGGAAAGACAGAAATAAACCAGGGGGCATACCAACCGTATACGACATATTGAGGCGTATCGCTGCGGTTGTGGCGGTCATGAGCCTGTGTGTCATGATGGCGGATGGGAGTACGCGCAATGTTGTAGTCGCGGATTCCGTAACGCGTATGCCGTTGCCTAACGCATCGGTGTTTGACCGTAACGGCAACACGGTAGGAATAACAGATATGCGCGGGCACATTCCGTATATCTCTCCGGAGAGTTATCCTGTGACAGTACGTTATCTTGGTTTCAGTGAAAAGACTGTCTCCACCTTTGTTGCCGCCGATACCGTATTTCTTCAGGAAAACATACCGGAATTGCCGGAAGTCGTTGTTGAGTCAAGTCGCCACAGGGTACTTCATATGTTGGCCTATGTGCGCGAATACTCCACGCTTTCCACATATACCGACACCGTGTTTCTCTTTCGCGAGAAGATGGCGGACTATATGCTGACCCCCGACAAAAGAGTGAGATTCAAGGGATGGTCAAGTCCGAGATTGCTTGCTTGCAGGTCATATTACCGCTTCACTGATGCCCGGGGACGCGACAGTGTAAGCAATGTGAGCAACCATCATTTTTCATGGTCAGACTGGATAGGGACACCTCCGGCTTCCGTACTGCCGCATGTACTGGCACAGGCGGAATCGGGATCCGATACCATACGCGGCAAATACAGCGCTACTGAGATATGGACAAGAAACAACAGCCGGGTTATTGTGGATGTAGATGTCATGGCCGACGCTACCAGTAGGAAATGGGTGCCGAATCTTGCCGGATTTTTCCGTAACGACCTTGAGTTTGAGCGTTTCAGAGTGCGCTTCAATTACGACAATGTGGCTGGCGACACGGTGGCTCCTTCCGATCTTACAGGATACTCCTACAATATCGAGTCCAACGGCCGGGGACACGACATGTTCATGTTCAACCGTGCAGGCGAACCGTTTTTCGTGAGCACATATGCCGAGGTATATATGCTTGACAAGGAATATATAACGGTAAAGGAAGCGAAAAAGTGGGATGCACGCAAATTCGATATGTCGGAGATCGGTATCTTTGAGCCTCCTGAGGCTCCGGCACTGCAGCCTTCGATCCAGGAACTGGTAGACAGGGTAAACAATATCGACATAGATATGGTGAGGCTTGATATCGTGCCCGACCAGAATCTCGTCAGCAAAAACTTCGGTAAAAAAAGGAGTCACAATATCGGGCGCAGGGTGTTGGCACTTCTAAAGGATGTTACCGGAATCAGCGGCCGCAAGATGAACCGGAATCTCAACCGCCAGTGGGATGAGCTCAAGAAAGAGAGAAGGGCTAAGCAAAATCCCTGGCGGAAAGAATGACAGCACCCTTGCCATCCGGCCAGAAACAAGACGGTGTGTCAAAATTCGCGAATTTTGACACACCGTCTTGATATATAAGGTTTGATCAGTCCTGCCGATCTCTACAGGGCAGCGGTGAAGCCTGCAGGCTGTTGCGGCTCAGTCGAGCTCTCCGCGCATGAAATCGAGGAACGCCGAGAGGGCGGCCTTGCCACCTTCTCCCATGGCGATGACCACCTGTTTGTAGGGGATGTCGGTGACGTCGCCGGCGGCATACACACCTTTGACTGCGGTACGGCAGCTGCGGTCGACTTCGATCTCGCCACCCTTGTTGATTGCCAGTTGTCCCTGGAAGAGCGAGCTGTTGGGCTTCTGGCCGATCTGGACGAAAACACCCGAGACGGGGTAGACCGATACCTCCCCAGATGCGAGATCCTTGACCTTGATTCCCGATACGCTTGTGCCATCGCCTACAATCTCCTCTACCTGCGAGGAAAGATGTATGTCGACGTTGGTGAGGGTGGCCACTTTCTTCTGAAGTACCACGTCGGCTTTTAGTGAGTCGGTGAATTCAAATAGATCTACGTGCGGACAAAGGTTTACCAGATCGATTGCGGCTTCTATGCCGGAGTTGCCTCCTCCGACGACTGCCACACGGGTGCCGGCATAGTACGGGCCGTCGCAATGGGTGCAGAACGACACTCCGTGCCCCACGTGCTCCGATTCGCCTGGCACGGAAAGATGTCTCCATCCGGCGCCGGTGGCGATAATCAGGGCACGGCTTCTGAATGTCTCGCCGGTACAGCGGAGTTCTTTTTCGCGCCCTGTCAGGCTGACACTGTTGACAGTGCGGTTTTCAAACAGTTCGATGGGGTAGGCCGCCATGTGCGTCTTAAGGTTGGTAGCAAGCTGTGGACCAGTTGTGGAGGTCACGGAGATAAGGTTGCCTATATCCATGGTCTCGAGTACCTGGCCTCCCACCGCACCGGCCACTACTGCAGTAGTGAATCCCTTGCGGGCGCAGTATATTGCCGCGGCGCATCCGGCAGGACCTCCGCCGAGCACCGTCACATCGTATTCACGCACTGTGGGGGCGGCATCATCGGCAGATACGGAAGTGCCGCATGTATCCTCGAGTTTCGCCAGCAGGTCGCCGAGTGTGATACGGCCTACGCTGACAAGCGTGTCGCCGGCATAAACCGCGGGAACCGATTTTATATCAAGTTCCTTAACCAGACCGGGCACAACGGCGCCGTCAGTGACGGTGTTTTCCACTCCGGGATTCAGAAGCGCTATGACATTGAGCGCCTGTGCCACGTCGGGACAGTTCGTGCATGTCAGCGACACGAAAGTGCGGAGACGGATAGGTCCCTTGAGCGCCTGTATACGGGCAGTGAGAGCCGCGTCGGGCAGATTTTTCCCATGTCCGTCGGCATTGAGCACAGCCAGAAGGAGAGTGGAGAACTCATGCCCGTTGGGTATGCCGCAGAATTTCACTCCGGTGGAGGCTCCACCCTTTATGATCTCGAATTCAGGGGCATCGGTGTCGGCATCGGATGCCTCCGCCGAAAGCCTGGGCGACGTAGAGGCCACATCCTGAAGAAACTCAAACATTTCTGCGGAGCGGATGTCGTCCTGACGGGAGAGCATTCTTAAAGTTATGTCGGACTGGAGCCTGGAGAAAATGTTTTTCAGCTGTTCTTTTATTGTGTTGTCAAGCATGGTCAAAAGTATTTGCAAACGGTGTGGATTACGGGGAAAAGTCCCGGACATAGATATCCTCCGGTCCGGGACGCAATGTAACAAGCTGCAGGATCCTCAGATCTTGCCTACGAGATCGATGCTGGGTTTGAGAGTGGCCTGTCCCTGTTTCCATTTTGCAGGGCATACCTCACCGTCGTGGGTGGCCACGAACTGGGCGGCCTCCACCCTGCGGAGCAGTTCTTCGGCGTTACGGCCGATACTGTTGTCCTGGATCTCCACAAGTTTGATTATGCCTTCGGGATTGGAGACAAATGTGCCGCGGTAGGCCATGCCGTCCTCTTCGATCATCACGCCGAAAGCGCGGCAAAGCAGGCCGGTCGGGTCGGCGAGCATGGGATACTGGATTTTCTTGATGCTGTCAGAGGCATCGTGCCATGCTTTATGCACGAAGTGGGAGTCGGTGCTCACGGAGTAGACCTCCACCCCAAGGCGCTTGAATTCCTCATATTTGTCGGCCATGTCCTCAAGCTCGGTAGGACATACAAAGGTGAAATCGGCAGGGTAGAAGAAGAATATAGCCCATTTGCCGAGCACATCTTTGTCGGTTACGGTCTTGAACTCGCCGTTGTGATAGGCCTGTACCTTGAATTCAGGGATGTGGGTGTTGATTATTGATTCCATATTGTCTGTTTTTGTATTATATTGTTTCGCCAATAAAACAGACGGTGTGTCAGCGGAGTTCACCCCCTCTGACATACATTAAGAATCTTTAGAGGCCTTTTGACAACAGACGTTAAAGCGCACTTCCGCGCGCGATGTATGCTCAGGCGACTGTCACACGAAGCAGAGCACGAGAAGCTGTGCTATCACGACGCGGGCGAACATCGACAGCGGATAGGTGGTGGCATAGGCCACCGGCGCGCTGTCGCCGGGTGTGATGCCATTGGCATAGGTCATTGACATGGGGTTGGCCATGGCTCCGCTCACCATTCCGGCGGCGGTGCCGAAGTCGAGGCTCCACCACCGTATGGCTACAATGGTCATGGCCAGCGAGGGCACAAGCGTGATGATGAAGCCGGCGCCTATCCACGTCAGGCCGTCGCCCCGCATTATGGTGTCGATGAATTGCCCTCCGGCGTCAAGCCCCAGACAGGCGAGGAAGAGCGATAGCCCTATTCCGCGCAGCATCAGGTTGGCGCTCCGGGTGGTGTAGGTGACCATATGGAACTGCGGGCCGAAACGGCCGATGAGTATACCCACGACGATAGGCCCTCCGGCCAGGCCGAGCTTGATGGGTACCGATATGCCTGGAATGGAGATGGGTATGGATCCTACGATGAGCGAGAGCACCATGCCGATGAAGATTGCGGCCAGGTTGGGGTCTTTGAGATCGGTCACGGAGTTGCCTACCAGGGCTCCTACCTTGTTGATGGCGTCGGGAGTGCCGACAATGGTCAGGCGGTCGCCGAGCTGCAGGATGAGGTCGGGGCGTGCCAGCAGGCGCACGCCGGACCGCGACACGCGCGAGATATTCACGGCATAGAGTTTGCGCAGCTTCAGGGAGCCGAGGCGACGGCC
>CADFRV010000080.1 GCA_902836725.1 Muribaculaceae bacterium | reverse complement strand
CATTGCTATCCTCGGTGTGGATGAGCTTTCTGATGAGGACAAGCTCGTGGTTGCCCGTGCACGCCGCGCGCAGCGTTTCCTGTCGCAGCCTTTCAACGTGGCCGAGCAGTTTACCGGACTTCCCGGTGTGATGGTGCCGCTGAGCGAGACTATCCGCGGTTTCAAGATGATCCTCTCCGGCGAGATGGACCAGTATCCGGAACAGGCGTTCCTCAACGTGGGTACCATCGACGACGCCATAGAGAATGGAAAGAAGATGCTCGCCGAGGTACAGGCTTGATGCATCTGCCATTATCATTCGCATCCAGTCACACATATGACACTGAAAATCATTTCTGCAGAAAACGTATTGTTCGAGGGGGAGGCCACGTCGGTAACTCTTCCCGGCGAGATGGGCCGTTTTACGGTTCTCCCGCATCATGCTTCTCTTGTATCCACACTTGTCAGCGGCAAAATTGTATATAAGTCTGGCACTGACGAGCATTCGGTGGATGTGGAGGGCGGCATCGCCGATGTCGACAACGATGTTGTGTCGGTCTGTGTGTATTAATTTAAAATCAGGTAACACTTACCATCCGTAACCTACGAAATGAAGCGTATTCTATTGATATTGACCCTTCTGCTCTCTTTCTCTGCATCGGTCCGCGCCTCGCAGGGGCATTCGGGCAATGGCCTCGAGGAAGAGATCTCGGACAAGCTCGAGAAAACCGAGGAGGCAACCGAGGAGGAGAAGCCTAATCTTAAGGAAATCATTTTCGAGCACCTTGGAGACGGCTATGGCTGGGAGGTACCTTTCAACCATCACAAGCGTATCCCTCTCCCTGTGATTGTATGGGGCAAGGATGGTCTTCATGTGTTCTCGTCTTCCCGTGTCACCCACGGTGACACTTATGTCGACGGCAACGCATCTTTCAAGATCGCTACCGAGGGTGATTACAAAGGCAAAATCGTAGAGATAGTCGACGGCAAGGAATACAAGCCATGGGATATTTCGATAACGAAAAATGTGTGTGCCATATTTATCGCATGCATAATAGTGCTCTGGCTTCTCATTGACCTTGCCCGCTGGCATAAGAAAAATCCGTTCAAGACACCACGTAAGACCCGCGGAGCCATTGAAAGCCTCGTGACGTTCATCTACGACGGTGTGATAAAGTCCACCCTCAAGAGCAAGGCTCCGAAGTTCGCCCCCTATCTGCTGACGGTTTTTTTCTTCATCTTCTTCATGAACCTGCTCGGACTTATTGTGGTATTCCCCGGTGGTGCGAATGTCACGGGCAACATCGCTGTGACGATGGTGCTTGCCATAATGACATTCATCATGACCAACTGTTTCGGCAACAAGCATTACTGGAAGGAGATCTTCTGGCCTGATGTGCCCCTGTGGCTGAAATTCCCGCTACCGATCATGCCGGTCATCGAGATATTCGGTATGTTTACCAAGCCCGCGGCGCTTACGGTGCGTCTGTTCGCCAACATGATGGGCGGACACATGATAGTGCTCGTGCTTACCCTCCTTATCTTCATATTCGGGGCCATGGGTTTTGCCGTAGCGGCAGGTACCTCTGTGATATCAGTGGCATTCTCGGTGTTCATGCTTCTGATCGATGTGCTCGTTAGCTTCATCCAGGCATATGTGTTCACCATGCTTTCCACCATATTCATATCTCTGGCTCAGGAAGAGCATCACGAGAAAGAGGAGCACAAGCATGAGGCTCAGGACGCCAAAGGCGGAAAGGCAGTGGCAGCCTCGGTTGCCTCGGCCAAATAAAATTCAGAAACAAATAACAAATAATAAATAACTCTCAAAAAACAGAAACGACTATGTTAGGATTGATTTTAGCAGCAGAAGCTCTCGTAGGTCTTGGCGCAGCTATCGGCGCAGGTATCGCAGCTATCGCAGCCGGTATCGGTATCGGTAAGATCGGTTCATCTGCCATGGAGGCTATCGCACGTCAGCCCGAAGCTGCCGGCGACATCCGTTCGAATATGATTGTGATCGCCGCCCTTATCGAGGGTGTGGCTCTGTTCGCGGTCATTGTGGCAGTGCTTACTCTGTTCGTATAATATTTCTGGCCGGAAAGTTTTTTCCGGTTTATCGAGAAAGACATATCCCGGTGGCAAAGGTGGCGGATGTGCGACGCTTTCCGCCACCCCCACGCCGGTGATAATGTGTATGCGTGGAGACATTCTTTATTCTCCCGCTCATCAAATCGACATCCGGAGGGCATGTGCCGCCGGAGTGCTTAAAACAACGAATCTTTTGTAAAGACGTTTATGGAACTGTTTAAAGTAGATTTCGGATTGACCATTTGGATGTTCGTGGCTTTTGCGATCCTCCTGTTCATTTTGTGGAAATTCGCATGGCCTGCCATTCTCAAAGGTGTTGACAGTCGCGCCGATTTGATTGACAAGGGTGTGGAGTATGCCCAGAACGCGAAGATACGCCTCGACAACGCCCAGCAGGAGGCCAGACAGTATGTGGCTGATGCCCGTCATCAGCAGGCCGATATCATCGCCGAGGCCAACAAGATGAAAACCCAGATCATCGAGGAGGCGCGCGAGGAGGCCAAGAAAGAGGCCCAGAAGGTGCTTGACAACGCCAAGCTCAGCATTGAGCAGAGCCGCAAGGAGGCAGAGAAGTCGCTTCGCGACGAGGTAAGCCGCTATGCGCTGGCGATTGCCGGCCAGGTGACCCGCGAGCAGTTGAAGGATGCCGAGGCTCAGAAGCGCCTGGTAAACTCGCTCCTTGACGAGATAGAGAAGAATAATTAATCTTTCAGCAACATCCGATACAGTAGATCCACAGATATGAACGAAGGTCTGATTCCGAGACGTTACGCCAAAGCGCTGTTGAAAGTGGCCGCTGAGCGACACGACGGCAAGAGGCTTTATGAGCTTATGGGAAATCTGTGCGACAGTTTTGCCGCCCATCCCGAGCTTGAGGTCACTTTGGCTAACCCTTTCATCGACTCTGAAAAGAAAATAGGGCTTTTGGCGACGGCTGCCGGAGCAGATAAGTCCGATACCACATTCCGGGATTTCCTGAAACTGTTGAAGAACAACAACCGCCTTGACATGGCCCGGGCCATAGCGCTCGCATATGGCGACGACTATCGCGAGGCAAACGGCATATACCGTGTGGAGGTGACTGCGGCCGCCCCTCTCGACAAGGAGGAGGAAGCCCGTCTGAAAAGCCTTATAGCCGCACATCTCAACGGGGGCACGATGGAATACACATTCAAGGTGAATCCCGATCTGATCGGAGGCTTTACCGTAACCATCGGCTCGGAAAAACTTGATACATCCGTCAGGAATCAGCTGAAACAGCTTCAGTTGAAACTGCTCGGCTGATAGCGGCAAGTCTGTGCTTCCCCATTCTGGTACACAGACATCCTACAATTCCGACATAGAAAAAGCAAGTCTCCGCCGGAGTGAGTTATTTTATCGGTCGGCAGAGACATATTAAAAGACAAGAAACACTCTCTTACCTTATATAATCACAACAGAATGATTAATCCAAGCGAGATATCTGAAGTTTTAAAGCAGCAGCTCGAGAACGTCAATAAGACAGTGGCTTTCGAGGAGGTAGGCACCGTGCTTGAAGTCGGCGACGGCGTGGCACATGTCTATGGTCTCGACAACGTGTGCGCAAACGAGCTGGTGGAGTTTGAGAACGGCGTGAAAGGTGTGGCACTCAACCTTGAGGAAAGCAATGTGGGCGTGATTCTGCTCAACAATGTGGACAAGGTGACAGAAAACATGTCTGTGCGCCGCACCGGCGAAATCGCTTCCATTCCCGTTGGTGAGGGAGTGTTCGGCCGAGTGATCAACATCCTTGGCGAGCCTATCGATGGCCGCGGCCCGATCGAAGGTGAGCGGATACTGATGCCTCTGGAGCGTAAGGCTCCCGGCGTTATCTTCCGTCAGCCGGTGAACCAGCCGTTGCAGACAGGCATCAAGGCTGTGGACTCGATGGTGCCCATCGGCCGTGGCCAGCGTGAGCTTATCATCGGTGACCGCCAGATCGGCAAAACCGCCATCGCCATTGACACGATTATCAACCAGAGAAAGAATTTCGAGGAGGGCAAGCCAGTATATTGCATTTATGTGGCGATAGGGCAGAAGGCCTCTTCCGTAGCGGCTACCGTGGAGACTCTCCGTCAGCACGGTGCGCTCGAATATACCTGCGTGGTAGCGGCTACCGCATCGGACTCCGCCGCCATGCGCTATTATTCACCATTCGCAGGCGTGGCCATCGGAGAGTTTATCCGCGATACCGGCCGCGATGCGCTTATCGTTTACGATGACCTTTCAAAACAGGCTGTTGCCTATCGCGAGATCTCGCTGATCCTCAAGCGTCCCTCGGGCCGCGAGTCATATCCCGGCGATATTTTCTATCTCCATTCACGTCTGCTGGAACGCGCCGCCAAGATCATCGACAACCAGAAAGTGGCCGAGGCCATGAACGACCTCCCTGCAGTGCTCAAGCCTATAGTAAAGGGTGGCGGCTCTCTTACGGCGCTTCCTATCATCGAGACCCAGGCCGGCGACGTATCGGCCTACATTCCCACCAACGTGATCTCCATCACCGACGGTCAGATTTATCTCGAGACAGCGCTCTTCAACCGCGGTATCCGTCCCGCTATCAATGTGGGTATCTCCGTGAGCCGTGTGGGTGGTAACGCACAGATCAAATCAATGAAGAAGGTGGCCGGTACGCTTAAAATCGACCAGGCACAGTTCCGCGAGCTTGAATCGTTCACAAAATTCGGCGGCGATATCGACCCTGTGACAGCACGTGTGATCGACCGCGGCCGCAAGAACGAGCGTCTTCTCATCCAGCCGCAGTACAAACCCTGGGCTGTGGAAGAAGAGGTGGCTGTGATATATTGCGGTGTGAACGGCCTTCTGGGCAATGTGCCTGTAGACAAGGTGGCCGATTTCCAGAACGCTCTTCTGCAGTTGCTCCATGCAAAATATCAGGCGGATGTGCTCGACGTGATCCGTGCAGGCAAGCTTACCGACGACTGCACAGCGAAACTTACCGCGGCCGCCAGTGAGGTAGCAGCCCGCTACGCTTGATAAACCGTATATGAAAGAGGGGAAAGCGCCATGTGGCGCTCTCCTCTTCAATATGAAAACAAAGGAACATCACCATAGATTTTATTGACCGTAAATGGCAACACTTAGAGAATTAAAGGGACGTATCGGCTCTGTGGCGTCGTCGGAGAAGATCACCGGCGCCATGAAGATGATTTCGTCGGCCAAAATGCACAAAGCCGAGCTGGCTTTGAAGCAGTTGCGGCCTTTCCGTGACCAGATAGAGACGATAATAGCAAATCTGTTGAGCTCCGATGCGGTGTTCTCGTCACCTCTCATGACGGCACGTCCGGTGGAGAATCTCGCTGTTGTAGTCTGGGGATCTGACGACGGTCTGTGTGGTGCCTATAACGTGAATATATTCAAGCAGCTTCTGTCTGCAATAACATCGTGCCGCCAGACGTTGCCCGCGCATGCCACCATCACAATAGTGCCGGTTGGAAGCAAGATGGCAAAGGCCGTCTCCAAGCTCAATATGCCTGGAGTGCAGGTGGAGGTACCCGCCGGTGTCGACTCCAAGAGCACTGATATCAAAGTCCGTGATTTCGCATGGTCTCTCCGGGATACGTTCCTGAGCGGCAGATATGACCGTGTGGACATGCTCTATATGTCGTTCAAGAGCGTCAGCCGCCAGCGCGCGGAGTATCAGCAGCTGTTGCCGGTCACATATGAGGCTTTTGCCGATACAATGGGTAAAGCTACTGCCAAGCCTTACATTTTCGAGCCTTCTCCCGAGGTGATTTTCACACGCATTCTCCCCATGTATCTTCTTGCCATGGTGCAGGATGTGTTTACCGAGAATCGCGCGAGCGAACAGGCCGCCCGCGTCATGGCAATGCAGAGCGCCAACGACAACGCCAAGAAACTGCGTGACCAACTCAATCTGGAATATAACAAACTGCGTCAGCAGGCTATCACTACCGAACTTCTCGATATTCTCGGAGGCCAGGTAAAATAAAACAATACCGTGCGGCACCGGTTCCGGCCGGCGCCGCCATACACAGCGAAAAAAGTAATTTTGTACATTTTATAATATTAAAATGGGTAGTGTAAAAGAATATTTTTCATCCTTAGGGAAGGGTGTCGCAAGTCTTGTAAAAGGACTTGAAGTCACCGGCAAGGAATTTGTCACCCCTAAGATTACAGAAAGATACCCTGAGAACCGCGACAACATGCACGTGGCCCAGCGTTTCCGTGCCACTCTGGAATTCATTTACGACGAGGAGGGGAACCACCGTTGCATCGCCTGTGGAACATGCGAGCGCAACTGTCCGAACGGAACCATCTCTGTAGGTACTAAAATGGTAGATACATGGGACGGCAAGAAGAAAAAGAAACTTGACCGTTACATCTACGATCTCGGCAGCTGCACTTTCTGTCAGCTCTGCGTGACCACGTGTCCTACAAACGCCATAAGATTCGACAACGATTTCGAGCAGGCGGTATTCACTCGCGACAAACTCGTAAAACAGCTTAACTATCTTCCCGAGAAGCCGGAACCGGAACCCACTCCGGAGCAGATAGCCAAGTTCGAGGAGGAGAAAAAGAAGAAGGCCGAGGCTGCCAAAGCCGCCGCAGCCGCATCCCCCGTGCAGCTTGACGAGAAAGCCCTGAAAGCTATCGAGGCTGCAGCCGGCGACCCCGAGAAGCAGGCCAAACTGCGTGCCGCTTTCGAAAAAGCCGCACGTCTGAAAGCAGAAAAGGCTGCCGCCGCCAAAAATTCAGAAGAAACAAAAAAGTAACATATATTTATGGAATCAGTAGGAAGTATCATCGTATACTCGATAATCACTCTTGCGATTATCGTTTGCTCGGTGCTTGCTGTCACCACACGCAAGATCCTGCGTGCGGCCACTTACTTGCTGTTCGCCCTTTTTGCAACCGCAGCCCTTTATTTCAAGCTCGACTATGAGTTTCTGGGCGCAGTGCAGATCGCGGTTTATGCCGGCGGTATAGTGGTGTTGTTCGTGTTCTCAATCCTGCTCACGAGCAAGCCGGGTGACAACAGTGCCAAATTAGCCTCCAAAAAGCGTGTTCTCGGTCTCATCGGGGCATTGTCCATGCTGCTTGTGGCAGGCTATTCGCTTGTGAGCCGCACTTCATTCGTTACGGCTACCGCATCCGGCGAAAACCCCGTAATGAAAGAGATAGGCGCTGCACTCATGGGCACCGGCCACGGAGAGTATCTTCTCCCGTTCGAGGCTATCAGTGTGTTGCTGCTTGCATGTATAATCGGTGGCGTAGTTATCGCCCGCAAACGATAAAGGAGAGATAGAAGGATCATGGAACTGACAATGATTTACTACCTTATACCGAGTCTCATCATGTTTTGCTGCGGAGTGTACGGTTTTATCACCCGCCGAAACATGATCGCCATTCTTATCTCGCTTGAACTTATGCTCAATGCGGTGGACATCAATTTCGTGGTGTTCAACCGTTTCCTTTTCCCCGGCGAGATGGAGGGGATGTTCTTCACGCTGTTCGCCATCGGTCTGGCTGCGGCTGAGACGGCTCTTGCCATTGCAATTATCATCAATGTGTTCCGCGTGTCGGAGAATATCGACGTGCGCGACGTAAACAAAATGAAACATTAAAAACGCCGATATGCAACCTGTCCTACCAATTATAATTCTTGCCCTGCCGCTCGCCATGTTTCTGGTGCTCGGCCTCCTGGGCCATAAGATGAGCCACCGGCTGGCGGGAATTCTTGGCACTGCCGGCATGGGCACCACAATGGTGCTGGCCTATATCGTGTCGTTCACCTATTTCTTTTCAGGCAATCCGTCGTTTATCGACGCCGAGACACATACACGCCTTCAGGCTGTGATCTTCAACCAGGACTGGCTGGCTTTCACACCTTCGCTTGTGATCCGCCTCGGTTTCCTGCTTGATCCCATCTCAGCGCTGCTGCTCGTGGTGATCACCACCATCTCGTTCATGGTGCACCTTTACAGCAACGGTTACATGCGCGACCATCATGGGGTATGGGAAACCGGTTTCCAGCGCTTCTATGCGTTCCTGTCGCTTTTCAGCTTCTCGATGCTCGGCCTGGTTGTGGCCACCAACATCTTCCAGATGTATATCTTCTGGGAGCTTGTGGGCGCCTCTTCCTACCTTCTGATCGGTTTCTATTACACAAAACCGTCGGCTGTGTCGGCTTCCAAGAAAGCGTTCATCGTGACCCGTTTCGCCGACCTCGGCTTCCTGATCGGTATCCTGATCCTTTCGTTCTACACAGGCACCTTCAATTTCACCGACCTCACCTCCGTTGAGGTTTCCGAAGGTGTTTACCAGATCAGCGAGGGTACAGCAAGCTCGATAAAGAACATATTCGCCACATCTGCCGCTCCTGTCTTCATGGGAGGTTCGGTACTCACATGGGCGCTCGTGCTTATCTTCATGGGCGGCATGGGTAAATCGGCCATGATGCCTCTCCACATCTGGCTCCCCGACGCTATGGAAGGCCCGACACCTGTATCGGCTCTTATCCACGCCGCTACAATGGTCGTGGCCGGTGTATACCTCGTTGCCCGTCTGTTCCCGCTCTATCTGATGGAGGAGATGTCGCTGCAGATAGTTGTCGTCGTAGGTGCCCTTACCGCGTTCTATGCGGCTATGGTAGCCTGCACTCAGATCGATATCAAGCGTGTGCTCGCATTCTCCACTATCTCCCAGATAGCTTTCATGATGGTATCTCTCGGCGTTGCCCGTCCTGAGTTCCACCATGGCCTCGGCTACATGGCGTCGATGTTCCACCTGTTCACTCACGCTATGTTCAAGGCGCTGCTCTTCCTTTGCGCCGGTGCGCTTATCCATGCGATCGGTTCCAACGACTATACCGCGATGCACGGCCTGCGCAAACACATGCCGATAACACATATCACATTCCTTATCGGCTGTCTCGCCATTGCAGGTATCATCCCCTTCGCAGGTTTCTTCTCGAAAGACGAGATCCTTACCGCTACTCTGGGCCACTCCACATTCTGGTATATATGGATGTCTGCCGTGGCAGGTCTGACAGCGTTCTACATGTTCCGTCTCTACTATCTCATCTTCTGGTGGAAGGAACACAAAGTGCCCGCAGGACACCATGCTCCCCATGATCAGCCCTGGACCATGACACTTCCTCTGGTTATCCTCGCAGTGGTATCATGCTTCGCCGGTTTCGTGCCGATGGGCAACCTTGTGACCTGGAACGGACATGAGATGTTTGAAAGCGTGAATTTCTTCACAAACTTCGCCGCTCTCGACTGGAGCGTGGCAGGCATCAGCCTCGCGGTGGCAATCGCAGCTATTCTGCTCGCCACAGTGATGTACAAAAAGGAGAACCCGCTTCCCGAAAAGATGAAGAATCTTCTTCCCAATCTCTGGCGCTGGTGCCACCACCGCTTCTACTGGGACGAGCTTTATATGTTCATCACCCATAAGATCATCTTCGGCTGCATCAGCAAGCCCATCGCGTGGTTCGACCACTATATCGTGGACGGTGCCATGAACGGCCTAGCTCTTCTCACCCAGAAGGTGTCTTATGCGATCCGCGGTCTGCAGTCGGGCAATGTGCAGATGTACGTATGGTACTATCTCATCGGCGCTCTCCTGCTTGGAGCCATAACCGCCATCTGTCTTATCTGATGGCGGCCAGTGAACCAATCTGAAGAATCACAGACAAAATATAGTAACAGAAATGTTTTCGAATATACTGATTTATTTCGTGATTATCCCCCTGCTGATGCTCGGTGGATTCGCGCTGTGCCGCTCAGACAAGGCGGTGCGCACTGTGGCGGTGGCCGGATCAATGGCTCTGCTTGCGCTTTCGGTATGGTTGCTGGTGGACTACATCGCTCTGCGCCAGGCCGGTGAAACGGCAGAGATGCTTTACACCGGCAGCTGGGTGTGGTTCGCTCCGTTGAACATCCATCTCGCCGTGGGTGTCGACGGTGTCTCCATCGCCATGCTGCTCCTCTCTTCCATTATCATATTCGCAGGTTCTTTCGCCTCCTGGAAGATCGATAACATGCGTCACTTCTTCATGTGGCTGCTGCTGCTGAGTACCGGCGTGTTCG
>CADFRV010000079.1 GCA_902836725.1 Muribaculaceae bacterium | reverse complement strand
CGGCATACGGCGCAAAAAGAAAAAGATAAACCCAGATGTCGGTGAATATGTGAAATTCAAAGAGGTTCCGGCCGACCCGGCAGCCGCTTCTCCAGGAATAGCAGACTTTGTGGAGGAACAGCAGATCACCGACATAGAATGGGAGGACATCAAATGAGTTACATACCGTCGCTTTACGATTTTCTGAGCCGTCTGCAAGCCAACAACAACCGCGAATGGTTCAAAGCCAACAAAGGGGAATATGACACCCTGCGCGAGCTATGGCTCGCCGATATAGACCGCCTTGTGGCAGAAATGAGCGGGTGGTACCCGGAGCTGCGCGGTCTCACGGGGAAGCAATGCGCATACCGCATCTACCGCGACACACGTTTTTCACCCGACAAGACACCCTATAAAGACTATTTTTCGGCAGGAATATCCCCCGCCGGACGCAAAGCCCACGACGCAGGCTTCTACCTGCAGATGGGCCCGGGGCGGTTCAACTCCGAGATAGAGAGCGGTCTCTACGGAGGTGTATGGTGCCCCGAGCCGGCAGTGCTCAAGAAACTGCGCCGCGCCATAGTAGACAACATAGAGGAATTCGAGGAGATAACGCATACTCCCGAGATGGAGAAATATTATCCCGGATGGTGCGCTTCCGGGGCGCTCAAGACCGTGCCCAAAGGCTATGACCGCAACCACCCGCAGGCTCATCTGCTGCGCCTGCGCGACTTCGGCAAATTCCATCCCACCGGCATGGAATTCTTCACCGATCCCGACTGGCCTGCCCATGCAGCCGAGCTCTTCAGCTACCTGAAGCCCCTGATCGACTTCCTCACCTACTCCATCCATGAAGAGGTCTGATCCGCCAAAAATATTACCGTAATATTAGGATTTGCCGGCGAATAGACGTAAATTCGCGTACCGCAATCTGATTTCAAACATACCATAACACTCCTTAATGGACAATCTCAAGATTACAAAGCTCCGTCTGGATAATTACGCATGCTTTGAAGAGGCATCGATTGACTTCGGTACCTCGCCCTCGTCCGCACATCAATGGACCGTGTTTTTGGGAAACAACAATACCGGAAAAACAAACATACTTAAAGCCATCGCACAGCTCAGACCGGAGGAATTGAAGCTGCCGGTCAACAAAGAGGGGCGTAACGAACGATTCATCCCCTTTGCATTTTTTGACCAGCATTTCCAGAACAATCTGAGAGTTGGAGCGAACGTAAACGCCAGGTTATCAAACGGTAAAGACTGGTTTTACCGTAAAGGAAGCTTTAAAATCTCAGAAGATCCCCTTGACAGCCAGTTGCTGATCTTCGGATATGGAGTAAGCCGGTATCCCTCATCCACAAGTCTGTCGGAAAATAAAGCCAAGCCTTGCGAAACCCTCTTCTCCACAGACTCGCGTCTCGTGAACCTGGAGGAATGGCTTATGCAGCTTGACTATGCCGCCAAAAACGACAAGACCAAAGCCAACAACAAGCTCTATCGGATCAAGGAGCTGATATGCGGCAACCTGTTTCCTGAAATCCAGGATTTCACATTCCAGAGTTCCGACGACCTGCACAACTATGTGCTTTTCACGACCAAAGACGGCGCTTTCCGATATACACAGCTCGGATACGGCTACCAGTCGATGCTCTCCTGGATAGTGGACCTGTGCAAAAGGATGTTCGACGCCTATCCCGATCTCGAAAATCCGCTTGAAGGGGGCGCCATAGTGCTTGTCGATGAGATCGACCTGCACCTCCACCCCAAATGGCAGCGCGAGATCATAAGCTACCTCTCGGAAGCCTTCCCCAATGTGCAGTTTATTGTCACCACACACAGCCCGCTTGTAGTGCAGTCGGCCAAGGATATAAATCTGTACGTTCTGAAACGCGATGAAAACGAAGTAAACATCGAGAAAGCACCGCGCTCGAACTACAGCGGATGGACGGTGGAAGAGATACTGCGGGAAACCATGGAACTGGAATCAGACGTACACTCGGATATCTACAACAACCTGCTGGCGCAATTCAACAAAGGACTTGACAATGGCGACAAAGCCACCGTGGAGGAGGCTTATCGCCGCCTTGACCAGATACTCCACCCCAACAATCCGGTGAGAAGACTTCTGGAACTTCAGAAAGATACCATGTAATGATCAAGCTCACCTTACCTCCGAAACCACAAAAACTGACAGAGAATGAAGCCCGGCTCACAGCCGAGTTCCAGGCCGACAATAACAAGACGGTCTGGAAACAGAGCTATATTGCCGGGCCGTTGCTCGCAATGAGCCACAACAAGTGCGCTTTTTCGGAAACGAAACTGAACGAGGAGAGCAAATACATGGAGATTGAGCATTTCAGGCATAAGAAGCAATACCCCGGCGATGTGGTGAAGTGGGGAAACCTTCTCCCTTCATGCAAAACGTGCAACACGGCAAAGGGGGAATGGGATGTTGTCAACGATCCGATCGTAAACCCGCTTACCGACGAGCCGGGCGCCCATCTTTACGTGAAAGGATGCCGTTTTTATGCCAAGGATCAGAAAGGCAAAAACACCATAGAGGCCGTGGAGCTCAACAATGACAACCATTTTGTGGTTCCGCGCTTCAAGGAGGCCGCCGCCATAGCCGGGCAGCTCGAAGAGAAACTTGACAATCTCAAAAATGCCACTACGCCTCGAGAGCGCCATATACGTCTGAATAAAATCAAACTGGTTCTCGGACAGTGTGGCCCTGGACACCCCTATTCGGCGGTGATAGCCACATATCTGCTCTATGAGTTCCCACCTTTTGAGACTATGGTAGAATACATCAAAAACCAAGGACTGTGGGACGATGATCTGGAGGACCTGACAGAGATGCTCAGGAAACTCGCACTTCCGGAATAAATTTACCGGACACCAGTGCCCCGATTGTATGGGACAATATTGTTGTTTTAATGTTTTGCAAGCGGCATGGTTTACAAATATATGTTAACATCCAGACACCACAAGCCTATATTTGTTAAAACAAGTTAACACAAAGAACTTTTTTGCCCCAAAAGCATGTTGTATAACATAAAAGATATAACTTTGCATCAGTTTTTCATGGTATTAGATTTAAGGTAAGAAGATTATTCGTCGTGACGACGAGTAATTTTTTTTGCTATATACCCGATACCATACGGAATCAGTCGAAGATGGCACGGAGGATGTCGAGGGAGGAGATTGAGGCGAGGCCGGGGAAATGGATCTGATAATACTGTATAAGCCTGTCGAGAATAAGGTTGCGGTCACGGCGCCCCATGGCAAACAGAGCGGCTGTGCGCGCATTCATGCGCCTGAGCTTCCAGGCAGCCTCCGCTTCGCCGGAAGGGAGCCAGTTGCCATGAAGCGGAGGGGAAGAGCGGAAAATGCCGTCTGCCATATCGAATACCGCCCCGGGCGCATACGTGCTCCAGTCAGGCTCTATCCCCATGAAATGCTGCAGACGCATCAAAAAACAGATATGGATATTTGCAAGAGCCGCACCGGATGCTCCGGCTATATGCGCCGCCATGTGCACGATATAGTCGAAGAGCAGCTCGTCGCACTGCGGCTCGCGCAGGAGCGAGGCCAGCATATCGGCCATGAAAAGGCCGAGCGTGGATCTTACAGGTCCTTCGAGGGGCCGGGCACCTGCATGTCGGAGATCCCTCACCTGCATTATCTCGCGGCCCGGGCGCATATCGGCCACACACTGGAACACCGAGAGCGGCTGCGTAAGAGCACGCACACGCATGGCAGCCTTCCCTCCCCCCGCAGGGAGGGTCATCACCACCTTGCCGCGCTGACGCGAATATGCGGTGAGAATATTGTGCCGGTCGCTGTAGCGCACCGTGCGTAAAGCTATGCAATCGAGATTTTCGTACATGATCCAAGCGTAAAATTACCCCGAAAAGCTCTTATCCGGAATTATTCCGCACAACAGCGCCAGTCATTTCGGTTCATATTCCATGCGATTTCACCCCAAATTTCGCAATAAAAGGGGAAAACAGGGCGTTTTTTGCTCGATTTTTTGTGAATTTTTCTTAAATCGCACTTTTTTATTCGGAATATTTGGTTGACAAAAAAATAAGCGTTAACTTTGCACCGCAAAATGCAACCGAGGCCCATTCGTCTATCGGCTAGGACGCAAGATTTTCATTCTTGAAAGAGGAGTTCGATTCTCCTATGGGCTACAAAGAAAACAAAGAAGTTTAACGACACAGACATTTACATTTTTTAGAAATGGCAAATCATAAATCAGCTATCAAGCGTATCCGTCAGACAGAGAGCCGCCGCCTTCGCAACCGTTACTATGCAAAGACTGCACGTAACGCTGTCCGCAACCTCCGCGCCCTCACTGACAAAGCACAGGCAGAAGAAACTTATGTAAAAGTAGTAGCTATGCTCGACCGTCTTGCTTCCAAGAACACAATTTCCAAGAACAAGGCATCCAACCTCAAGAGCAAGCTCGCCCTCCACATCAACAAGCTCGGCTGATAAACAAATATCCGCCGTTACAACTTCTTGATTTGGCCCGACTAAGAAATGACCATATAAAAGAGGCGACGCGATAAAGGCGGGAACAAAGCCGTTGGTTCCGAAAAGAAGAGCCACCGCCGCCATCTTGAAAGAATGTACAAAGAATAGTTCTCGTAATTTTTTCTCCCACCCGCTTGTGAAAGCTGATGGGTTGATTATGGCCCATTCGTCTATCGGCTAGGACGCAAGATTTTCATTCTTGAAAGAGGAGTTCGATTCTCCTATGGGCTACCGACCTATGCGACATTCCCCACACTCGGGGAGTGTCGCTTTGTTTTAGCCTACATTTATTACATAAAATCAGAGATTCCGGAGAAATAAATGATCTCGGGGGGAATATTTCTGATTTTTTCGTAAATTTGTTTTTTGATAAAGGGTCACAGGGGAAAACCTACAGGCATGTTAGATTTTACGGGAATATCCCGCACATATCTGGAGCGGGTGTTCGCGGCGGAAATACGCGCCGAAGAACACCTTGAAGCCGGACAGCGCAAGTTGCTCGGTGCATTGCTGCATGCCGGCGCACGCACACGCTTCGGCGCGGACCACGGTTTCGCGGCAATCAGATCCTACGAGGAATTCGCCGAAAAGATGCCTGTGACCGATTTCACCATGCTCCGCCCATACGTAATGGAGATGGTAAACGGAGGGCGCGACATCCTATGGCCCGGACGCACCCGCAGTTTCGCCCAGTCATCGGGCACATCCGACGGCAAAAGCAAATATATCCCCCTGACACAGCGGTCGCTGCAGAAGGGGCATTACGCCGGAGCCGCCTTCTCCGTGGCCTCATACCTCCACTACCACCGCGACAGCCATATATTCGGAGGAAAAAACTTCATCCTCGGAGGTAGTTTCGCCAACGAGCTGCAGCTTCCACAGGGTGTGAAAGTAGGTGACCTCTCGGCCACGCTGATAGACAGCATCAATCCTGTAGCCAATCTCTTCCGCATCCCGTCGAAACAGATAGCCCTGATGGAACGTTGGGAGGAGAAACTTCCGGCGCTTGTGGAAGCCTCATCCGGCGCCGACGTGCGCTCGCTCTCGGGTGTGCCGTCATGGTTCCTGACTGTGCTGCGCGGAGTGCTGAAACGCACCGGCGCATCCTCCATACATGATGTATGGCCGAATCTCGAGGTATTTTTCCACGGCGGAATCGCTTTCGGTCCCTACCGGCGGCAATACGAGGCTATCACAGACCGCCGCCGCATGCGTTACTGGGAGAACTACAACGCAAGCGAAGGATTTTTCGGTGTGCAGGCGCTACCCGGCAAACCCGACATGCGGCTGCTGATGAATACCGACGTATTCTATGAATTCATCCCCGCAGAGGATCCCTCGGCCGCTCCTGTCCCCTCCTGGGAGGTAAAAAAGGGGAAAATATATGCCCTTGTCATAACCTCCGGCAACGGCCTGTGGCGCTACCCGCTCGGGGACACCGTGCTTGTCACCGGCACAGCACCCCTTACGGTGACTATCGCAGGGCGCACCCGCAGCTTCATCAACGCTTTCGGCGAAGAGGTGATGGTATATAACACCGACGCCGCTCTCGATGCCGCCTGCCGCGCCACCGGAGCCGAAGTGCTCGACTACACCGTTGCACCGGTATATGCCGACGGCGGAGAACGCGGGCGCCACGAATGGCTCATAGAATTCTCCCGGATGCCTGCCGACATGGATGCATTCGCCAGAGTGCTTGACAGCTCCCTCCAGAACGAGAATTCAGACTACCAGGCCAAGCGCTCCGGCGATATCTTTCTGGCTCCTCTTACCGTAGTGACGGGCGCTTCCGGCGTATTTGACCGCTGGCTCGCGTCGACAGGCAAACTGGGCGGACAACGCAAGGTGCCGCGCCTGTGCAACGACCGCCGCATCATGGACCCGCTGCTGCGCTTCAACAACGAGCTTGCCGCACGGAGCACCGACGCGGACACAACCCACAAACAAACATCTTTATAACCGTATAATCTTCAAAATGCCAATGAAAATTTTCAATAAAGCACGTACATTACTGCTTGCCGCCACAACAGCCCTGCTGTCTGTTTCCGCGACTGCGGGCGATCTCAAATATGTATTCTATTTTATCGGCGACGGCATGGGTATAGCCTAGGCCACCAACGCCCAGCTCTTCAACAAGGAGGTACTCAAAAACGACAGTCCGCTGCTGATGACCACATTCCCGGTGGTATCGATGATCACAACCCACTCGGCAAGCTCCGACGTGACAGACTCGGCTGCCGCAGGCACCGCCCTCTCCACAGGCCACAAGACCAAAAACGGCATGCTCGGTATGGGACCCGACACTGTTCCCGTGACCTCCGTCGCCCGCCATCTGCAGAAAAAAGGTTACGGAATCGGACTGGTGACCTCTGTCGGGATCGACGACGCCACTCCCGCCGCTTTCTATGCTCATGTGCCCAACCGCGGTGACTTCTACGACATCGACCGCTCACTGGCCGAATCAGGCTACCAGTTCACTGCCGGAGCCGGCATGCGCGGGACCAAAGACAAGGACGGCAAAGACAACGGCGTGATGAAGCATTTCGACAAGAACAAGGTGAGCGTATGCTACGGCGTTGACCAGATAGACAAGAAAGCCAAGAAAGTGCTGCTTCTCAGCCCGTTCCATGAAAAGATGAACAATGAGATCGGATATACCGTCGACTCCATCCCCGGCGGCCTGAGACTTCCGGCAATGACCCGCGCCGGCCTCGAGCACCTGCAGCGCGTATCTCCCGACAAATTCTTCATGATGGTAGAGGGTGGCAACATCGACCATGCCGGCCACGGCAACGACGGCGGCACCTCTGTCCGCGAAGTGATAAACTTCAACGAGGCGCTCCAGATCGCATACGATTTCTATCTCGCCCACCCCGACGAGACCCTTATCATCGTCACAGCCGACCATGAGACAGGCGGCATGTCGGTAGGCTGCCGCACCACCGGCTACAGCGCACATCCCGAAGTGGCCCGTGCACAGAAAATATCCAAAGACATGTTCAACGAGCACTGCCGCGACCTCATCAACTCAGGCAATCCCGTCACCTGGGAGGAGATGCAGGCCTTCCTTGCAGAGAAACTCGGCTACGGCACAGCGGTGAAACTCAAGGATAAAGAGGAAAAAGAGCTGCAGGATCTCTTCAAAGCCACTTTCGTGGACCACAATGCCGGCGAAGATGTGAAAACACTCTACTCCTCCTCGAGCCGCTTCGTGGAGAAAGCCATCTCCCTGCTCAACGGCAAGAGCGGTTTCGGATGGACCACAAACGACCATACAGGCCATCCCGTGCCTCTCTATGTGATCGGTGTCGGTGCCGAGAAATTCACCAATTTCAACGACAACACCGACATTCCCAAGAAAATACTGCAGATAGTGGAGGAGTAATCCCCTCTGTGTGCGGAAATCATGTATCTTAACACCGACTAAAATTGATAAAGAAAACAACAGCCGTGCTTCTGATGATCCTTGCCACCGCGATGTTCGCGGCGGCATTGGATCTGACATCCATAGAGGTGGATGTAAAGATGCACCCGGAAAACTACCGGACACTGATGGAGCGGTTCGAAAAAGCCGACACCACCATGACGTCGGATGAACTGCGCAAGCTGTATTTCGGTTATTCTTTCACTACCGATTACGATCCGCGGGAGACGTTTCCCGAGGTAGAGACCGCCTATGAGGCAGGAGAGTACGAGGAATCGCTCAGACTGGCGGAGGAGGCATTGAAACTCAATCCCCTCAGCCTCGACCTGAACGTGCTCGCGCTGGCCTCGGCAGACCGCATGCGCGATACCGGAAAGATGGGGGAGAAAATCCTCTATTACGGCATCCGCGCCGACCTTGTGGCCACCGCCATCCTCGAGAGCGGGCAGGGCACCTCCGCCTCATCACCCTTCAGCGTGATAGCCTCGGCAGACATGCAGCGCCTCCTGCGCAACGTGCTCGGCATCGAGGAGATTGTGGACCGCACCAAAGTAGGGGAGATAGACGCCATAAAGGTGACCCTCCCCGGCAATGACCGGCGCCATATCCTGTACTTCGACATGTCGCGCGAACACCAGTACTTCCAGTCACACCCCATACACTGACATCCGCCATATGACACAGAACCAACCCAAATGGACCGAGATAGAGCACCTTCCCGAATGGGACGAGGAGTTCTATGAGGTATACACCGCAAAGAAGCATGGCAAATGGGTCATGCTCAAGACCCTGCGTCCGGAATACCGCGACAAGGAGGAGTTTCTCGAGATGATCGGCAAGGAGTTTGACGTGCGCTATAATCTGGCGCACCCCAACATCATTATGATCAATGACTTCGAGGAAGTACCCGGGCTGGGGATGTGCATAATCACCGACGACGTGTATGGAGACTCACTCCGCAAGCTGCTCGACAAAGGGGAAGTGACACCCGAAATAAAGGAAACGCTCGTGTACCGTCTGGCCGATGCCATAGGCTATATACAGCAGAACCATATCATCCACCACCCCATCAGGCCCGAGACGATAATCTTCACCGAGAAAATCCGCAACCTGAAAGTGATCGATGTGGGGTTCGACCAACGCGCCCACCTCTCCCCCACCGCCGCTGCCGAAGACATACGCAGCTATGGGGCGGTGCTGAAAGAGGTGCTGGACAAGACCGGCGACCACGACCAGCACCTGCGCCGCATAGCCGACAGGTGTCTCAGCGATGACCCACGCAAACGTTTCCGTGATGTGCCCGATCTGAAAATGGCACTGTCAGGCAAATCCAACAAGCGCCTGTACATGCTCATAATCGCTTTCCTGCTGCTTATGACCGTAATCCTGGGATATCTGAGCATCAAGAATCCCATGCTATAATACTTACTTAGTAATTTCTGATGGCGATAGAAATACGAAAAATAGAGCCGACGCGCTCCCAACTCAAGAAATATGTGACCTTCGGAATAGACCTGTATGACGGCAACCCCTATTTCGTGCCACCACTGGTAATGGACGATGTGAACACGCTGACCCCGACGAAGAATCCGGCTTTCGAATTCTGCGAGGCACAGTCATTCATGGCTTACCGCGACGGCAAGCCTGTGGGACGCATCACCGGCATAATCAACCATAAGGTAAACGAGCGTACCGGCCAGAAAAGCCTGCGTTTCGGGTTCGTGGACTTCGAGGATGACGCCGAAGTGGCCGACGCGCTTTTCAACGCCGTAAGCGAATGGGGGCGCTCCAAAGGGATGGAATCCATCGTAGGACCGATGGGATTCACCGACATGGACCACGAAGGAATGCTTATCGAAGGGTTCGAGGAGGTAGGCACCATGGCCACCATCTATAATTACCCCTATTATCCGCAGCATATGGAACGCATGGGCTTCACCAAAGAGGCCGACTGGGTGGAATTCTACATGAAAGTGCCCGACGCCGTTCCCGAGAAATATGTGAGGATAGCCGAAATAGTGCAGAAACGCAACAACCTGAAGGTCAAGAAATACACCTCCCGCAAAAAAATCAAGGAGGAATATGGCGTGGCTCTTTTCGAACTGATAAACGAGGCATATGACCAACTCTACGGCTACTCGCCGCTGTCGCCCAAACAGATACAGTACTATATCAACATGTATCTGGGGATCCTCAACCTGGAACTGGTGACAGTGATCACCGACGCCGACGACAAGATCGTAG
>CADFRV010000078.1 GCA_902836725.1 Muribaculaceae bacterium | reverse complement strand
CGGGAATTTCAGTATGCCGTCGCCGAAGGTGCTTCCCTCAACTATGTTTTCCGAGGGGGTGTTCTCGTTCGGCCAGAGTTTCACGCCGGTCTTGGTGTCATATACCGAGCACATCACGGCTATGAATGTGTCGTTCCCTGAGCCGTTGCTGCGCCATGTCAGGGGCTGCGGCATCATATATTTCGGGCCGCCGAGCTTTGAACCTGTATCGCTCATGTCGGTGGGGGTGGTAGTGAGCAGTATCACTTCGTCCTTGTCTCTTGACACATGCAGTACGTAGCCCACAGGTGTATTCTGGTCAGACCAGGTTCCGATATTCTCCGCAGTAGCTGCGCCGGTTGTGGACGCGGAGGGGAATGTAAAGTTGCCTTTGGTCATCAGGTTGTGCATCACCACGTTTGTTACCCTTACCGACAGGTTGGCGTTTGAGGAACTCATCTTCACTGTCACTTTTGCGAGCGCATGGCGGAAGTTGAACACTACCTGGGCGTTCGGTGCTCCCGAGTTCCCTTTAAGATCAGGGCTCACTGAATAGATTATGTCTTCCGTACCGGGATAGCTGTCATAGGCCACCGGTTTTAGCGGCCCGTTTTCACCTACCCACGATGCCGGTGCGAATGCATAAAAGTCCACGGTCTCTTTTGCCGGCCAGTATTGTAGCGGGGAGTAGGTCCATGAGTTGTTGCTGGTCTTGGTTACACTGACGTTGTCCATGAACAGTGTCGGTGTGGCAGAGGTTCCCGTATATGCGTATACGTTGAAGGCGGTCAGGTTATTCGTTGTGATATCGCCTGCGCGCGACAGTTCCGTATTGGCCGTGAAACGTATCGCGTTGTCATTGGCGGATGCCTGTGGGTTGGGTTCGTCGCTGTCAGAGCATGATGTCAACAGTATAGCGCCTATGCCGAGGCTGATTGACAGGATTTGGTTGAATCTGTTCATATTTTTGTAAGTTTAGAAATTCAAAATAGTTCATGTGGTTGTCCCTACGGTTGTGTGTCTATGGCTCAGGTATGTTCATGGCAAAGCTGTACCGATATCTATCTCTATGGTCTGCCATCCGTCCACCCCGACATCAATTCCGACATCTCCTCCAGGAGTGTCGGGTGTGTCGCCTGCGGGTATCTCTACACCGGTGATTATAATAAAAACATTGTGTGGATTGATACTGTTTACAACCTGATCCGTAACGTCGAAACTTTTTGCGATATGTTTGCCGTCTGTGCGTTCCACATTCAATGTCAGTGTCACCGACGGTGAATGCCCGGTGTCTGTGCCGAGTACGGTGGTGCATCCGGAGAGTGCGTCGCCGTCAGGCAGTTTCCTGCTGTCAAGGGCGAATGCCGTCGCCACCGGTTCACCACCCGGAGTGTCGTATGCAACCCGCAGCGCCGATGCCACCCCCTTAATGCAGGCGCTGGCGGTGCGTATGTTTTCCGCACCCTCGCACCGGCGGAAGATCACGTTGTACACGCAACTGAGAGAGTCGGGATGACAGCGTAACAGGCCCTGGCTGCATTCTTTCATGGTTCCTTCCGGAGTGGTGTATATGATGCCGCACGGGGTGATTTCCACATGGTCAACCGTTCCCCCATACAGCATTCCTGTGGGGCGCATAAGGCCGGTTTCCTGGTTCTTGCGGGTATTGGCGGTGAAATTGCCGTATGCGTCCTCCCCGCTGAACATCACTCCGGGCAGGTCGTTGTTGACTGCCAGAAACCGGTATTCACCCTGAGGAATCTCCACGTTGCCACCTTCCCGTCCGGCTATGTCGAAACGCCATATGCGTGTGCCTTCTCCTGCCGGGAAAAAATACAGTGTCATGCCGTCGGGAGCGGCCTCGGGCGCTTTGTCCCACATGAATTTTACCGTCAGCGTATGTGGTTCGTTTCCGGGACACAGTATGTCCTTATGCCTGCATGATGTCTGCAGAGACATCAGCAGGGAGAACATGACGAGTGCTATGACTGTCTGACGGATCATATGGTGCGGTCTGGAATGTTTTTATGTCCGCGTCCAGGAAACCAAACAAGCGTCACTTCAATTCCGGTAAGTCCCATATAACGGTGTGTGGTGTGTTTCAGGCACACATATGTGTCGCATTGCGGATGATATTTTATAAGTTTTCCCGTGGAGTAACCCACACGTGCGCTCACGTCGATGTTGAGGCGTCTGTTCAGTGCCCAGGAGTAGCCGTAGCTTATTCCTGTGCCATAAGTGAAATCAGGAGATTGCCATCCTTTGTCGCCGAATTCAAAATCAAATGTGAGCAAGGATGCGTAAAAACCTATGTGGTGGCCTGTGAGCGCCCGCTCCACTGGTTTTTCCCCGGGCCAGAATCTGAATTCCGCCCATCCGCCGTATATGCGCCAGTAGCGGTGTGAGGCATCATTGCTCCACCAGGCAAATACGCCCTCCAGGCTGGCAGACCATCTTTGTCCCAGACTGACTTCTATTCCAAGATCAGGCGTGAGCAGCGCGTCATGCAGCAGGTTGGTTTTCAGTGCTATCTTCGGCATGCATCTGTCACATTCCGCATATTGCGCGCGGGCGTTGGCCGCCGGCACAAGCATCTGAAGTATCAGAAAGAGGCACAGGACATGCGACCGTTTGATTGTAAGTATATGTGATGTGAGATTATGCATACAGTTGAAATGGTCTGTTATAATTCAACAACCGGATGCGCCTGTATGTTTTCCATCCCTATTGATAACACAGGGGTATAAAAATGAAAAGTGTGTTTCTTCACAGAAACACACCTCCCTCATAACCAAAATTCAAGTATATATGTTCTTTTCGTCTAACAAACGTTCTGTTGTTCTACATTAAAGTCCTTTTTTATTCACATTGCAAAATTAGTGCTTTGATGTATTATATATGACGTATTGCCGGTTAAATTATGTTAATAGCAGGTGTATTTTATGCTAATTTGCAATATGTGAACAGGTTAGTCGTGTCAATATGATTCGGCTTCCGACGGGAAAGAACCGTCCTTCACATCGCTTATATATTGTCCTACGGCCGAGTTGATCGTAGCGGCCAGTTCTGCATACTTGCGCAGGAACTTAGGTTTGAACCCCTCGTTCATTCCGAGCATATCCTGCAGCACAAGCACCTGGCCGTCGCATCCTGCTCCCGCTCCGATTCCTATGGTCGGTATGGTAAGGCGCGAGCTTACCTCCTTGGCGAGTTCCGCGGGCACTTTTTCAAGCACTATCGCGAAGCATCCGATTTCCTGGAGCATCAGAGCGTCCTCAATGAGCCTCTCAGCCTCTTCTTTTGCTTTTGCACGCAGGCCATATCCTCCAAGCTGATTCACCGACTGGGGAGTAAGGCCGAGGTGTCCCATTACCGGTATGCCCGCTCCGATGATCTTTTCTATGGATGAGCGCATCGGTTTGCCTCCCTCAATTTTTACAGCTGCGGCGCCGGTTTCTTTGAGCAAGCGCACCGCACTGCGGAGGGCGGTGAGCTCGTCGCCGTCGCATGTGCCGAACGGCATGTCTACAATTACCATAGCCCTCTCCGTGCCGCGCACCACACATTGGGTGTGGTATATCATCTGGTCGAGAGTGATGGGGAGGGTGGTGGGATATCCAGCCATGACGTTGGCGGCGGAGTCCCCCACGAGTATGAGGTCTATTCCGGCCCGGTCAACGAGCGAGGCCATTGTATAGTCGTATGCGGTGATCATGGCAATTTTCTCGCCTTCACGCTTCATTTTTGCCACTGTAGTGGTGGTTACCTTTTTCAGGTTGTCTACTGTGTTGGTTGACATTGCTTTCTATTTGGATTTGTATTATAAACAAAAGGCTTTTCTCCTTAAAACCGGAGAAGAGCCTTTTTTAATAATATCAGTTTTAACCCTTTTGTTCAGTCGGATGTGGCCTCGCGTTTTATTTCGCAGCCTGCAGACGTGCGCGGTCGAGCAGTTTCTCGATATCGAGATTGTGCTGCTGTCCGTAGAGAGGATATTCGTTCTGGATCTCCTCAAGTACTTTAGCTTCTTCTGCGAAATTGCCCTGCTCGCGGTAAACACGTGCGAGTTTCATGATGAAATAGGGTGTGTACGCGGGATTGTGGTCGCTTACGCTGATGGCTTCCTTGTATGCGCTTACTGCGTCGGCGAGTTTGTCGAGGTTCACAAGGCAGTCACCTTTGAGTGCCAGGGCGCCTGCACCGATGATCTCGTCGCGGGTGGAGTATTTTTCAGCATATTTGAGAGCCTCCTCATATTTGCCGTCGCGGTAGAGAAGGATGGCACTTTCGAGGGCGGCGCGGTTCGCCGGCTCGAAGTTGCCGTTGTCGGCGATGTCCATATACTGTTTGAGGGCCACGGAATCGTTGGAGAGTGCGAGCTGGAGGTCTGCGGATCCTATGTTGTCGTTATGTTTCTGCATTCCGGGATTGCGGAAGAAATAAACATATGCGAGCACTATCACTACTATTGCTACGACCACCAGTGAGCAGATCATGATAATCTTGCGGTTGTCCTGCACCTTCTGGGTCATTGCGGTGAGGGAGTCGTTGAGGCCTTCGATCCCTGTGGTTTCGGGCGCTTCTTGTTCTTTTTTTGACATGGATTTATGTTCGTTATATTTTTTACTATTGGCACAGTGTGAAGAGCGCAGGCGCGTGTACGCTTGCGTTCAGAGCGCAAAGTTAAATAATTGTGCTTAATTGGCAAAATAAATGCCGCCCTAATTGGGCGCTTTTGTGTTGAAATTGTGATGCCGGCATAAAATTCTGTTGCCCGACCGGGGAATATTTGTGCAAGTCGCGGTATTTGATGTATCTTTGTAAGGCATGGAGCCGATGGCTGATCATGGCGGGAGCTTGCCGTGTGACGTAGCGGTTTTTAATGACAGACAATTATGGAAAAAAGAAAGATAGTTTTTGAATATGAAGTGATGTCGTTTTCCGAGCTTGACGAGCAGGATGCCATTCTTGTGCAAAAAGCCAGGGAGGCTACCCGCAGGAGTTATGCACCGTATTCCCGCTTCAGCGTAGGCGCAGCCATACTGTTGTCAAACGGAGTGACGGTCGAGGGGGCGAATCAGGAGAATGTCGCTTACCCGTCGGGCACATGTGCCGAGAGATCGGCCTGTTTCTATGCCCATGCCCGGTATCCTGATGTAACCTTCGAGAAAATCGCGATCACGGCACGCGGCACCGACGGTGAGTTCGTTGTGGATCCAACAGCTCCGTGCGGTGCGTGCCGTCAGGCGCTTCTCGAGTATGAGATGCTTGCCGGGAAACCTGTGCCGGTCTATCTGGCAGGCCGCGACTGCGTGTATCGCGTGCCCTCTGTCGCATCGCTTCTTCCTCTGGCTTTTACGGAGTTCTGAAAGAGATTTTCGGTTTCTCATGAAATTTTTGTAATTTTGTGCCGGTCTCACACTGGCATGCACCAGACCTTTTTCTTTTGTAAAACAACTTTTAGCTTAAAGCAAATTGGATATAGATCCCTTACCGACAATTGTGGGCGCCTTGCAAGGGTGGCTCACGTCATGCGATCTGGCAGGTTTCATAACGGCCTCTGTCAGTACAGCCGATTTCGGCATCCCACAGATAATTTCTATTTCACTGGCCACACTGGCCCTTTTCGTCTCAGGTTTTGTAAGCGGCAGCGAGATAGCCTTTTTCTCTATCACTCCACAGCAGGCGGAGGAACTTGACGAGACGCCGCGCGACGAGGCCATACGGCGTCTGCTTGCGGTGCCTGAGCGTCTGCTCGCCACAATCCTTATCACCAACAATCTGGTGAATGTCACTATCGTGGTGCTCATGAGTTTCGGTCTGTCTGCAGTTTTCGAGCAGATGGAACCGTGGCTCAACTTCCTGCTCCAGACGGTAATACTTACATTCCTCATACTCCTTTTCGGAGAGATACTGCCCAAACTTGTTGCCAACACAAACCCGATGCGATGGGCGCGCGTGGCCACAGGCGGCCTTAATTTCCTGATGAAGCTGTTTTATCCGCTTTCGTCCGTGATGGTTAATTCCACCCGGTTTGTCAACAAGGTTGTCACCAAGCAGGCGCGCAATATCACCGCCGACGAGCTCGGGCAGGCTCTCGAACTGAGTGTGGCCGAGGGGGGACAGGACAGGCAGATGCTCGAGGGGATATTGAAATTCGGCGATACCACTGCTTCGGAGATCATGACACCGCGAGTGGATATCGTCGGCCTCGATTACGACATGACTTTCGCAGAGGTAATGAAGATTGTCATAGACAAGGGATATTCACGTCTGCCTGTATTCGGCACGTCGCAGGACGATATACGCGGTGTGCTTTATGCCCGCGACCTGCTTCCTTATGTGCCTGACAGCTCAGAGAATACCGATTTCGAGTGGCAGACACTGGTGCGCAAGCCATATTTCGTGCCTGAGTCACGTATGATCGACGATCTTCTGGAAGATTTCCGCCGGCTGAAGCTCCACATCGCGATGGTGGTTGACGAGTTCGGCGGAACACAGGGTGTCGTTACACTCGAGGATGTGCTTGAGGAGATCGTGGGCGACATAAACGACGAATATGACGAGGAGGAGAAGACATACCGCCGCCTTCCCGACGACACATACATTTTCGACGGCAAAACGGTGCTTACCGACTTCTTCCGCGTGACCGGTCTTGACGAGGAGGAGTATGCACCTGTGGCGGAGGATTGCGAGACACTCGCCGGCATGCTTCTTGCCATCAAGGGAGATTTTCCGAAAGAGAAGGAACCTCTGGTGTATGGACGTTGCCGCTTCCTGATCCTTGACATGGAGCATCACCGCATCGCCTCTGTGAGGGTGAAGGTGATGTCTGAGGTACAGACCTCCTGATTAAGTTTGCTGCCACTCTGCGCCACGTTATGCTACTCTACAGCGACGACAGGATAAAGGTATATGCGGCTGTTGCGGATACATCCGGTATTTCTCCCGGGCGCCACAACGATCTTGCCATGCAGCGGCATAAAGTCGGTCAGCTGCTTGCCGAGGCATTCCCGGGATGGGATCCGGTTATAAGGCATCTCCCGTCGGGAGCGCCGCAGCTTGAGGGGGTGGCGGGGGAGTGGAGTATATCGGTGACCCATTGCCGCGGTCTGGTGGCTCTGGCCGTCACGCCATATGCCGCCGCGATAGGGATCGACGCCGACATGATCTCGCGCGGCGATCAGCTCAGGCGTGTGGCTCCCCGTTTTCTTTCCCCATCACAACATTTGCAGTGGGGGAGCGGCGACGGGCGTCTGCTCCTCGCATGGAGCATAAAGGAGGCGTTATATAAGGCGGCGGGTATCGCGGGGCTGCCGCTGAGGGATATTCCCCTTCCCGATGCCGATATGTTCTGCCGGTGCGGGAGGGCGCGAGTCACTCTCCGTGGCTCGGAATATGAGGTGATGATCATGCCGGAAATAGAGGGATGTGGGCCGGTTATAGTGGCTCTCGGCGTCGTATAGTATCCCGGCGTGTGAAAAAAATCGGGCGATTTAAGGGCATATTCCGATAAAATGAGTAATTTTGACATCCTTTCCTCCTGTAAATGGAGGATACGATACTGTCAATAACTTAATTCAATACCCAATAGATGAAACGGATATTTCTGCTATCAGTTCTGGCTATGGTTTTCTGTGCGGCTCTTTCGGCTCAGGACAACCAGGCGCAGAAGAAAAAGTATCAGGTGTTTGGTGTAGCGTTCTATAATCTGGAGAACCTCTTCGACACAATCAACAACAACGGAACCTACGACCTGGAATACTCTCCTGCCGGAGCCAAGAAATGGAACGGCTTGAAATACCGCAACAAGATAGAGAACCTCGCGCGTGCCATAGCATCCTTTACCACCCCCACCACTCCCAACGGCCCGGCTTTTATCGGTGTGTCGGAGATCGAGAACCGCTCGGTGCTTGAGGATCTTGTGAAGGCGGTGGATGACCGTCTGCGCTCAGAGGGACGTCAGCCGTGGAATCTACGTATCGTGCATCATGATTCTCCCGACAGGCGAGGCGTGGATGTAGGCGCTCTTTACAACGAGCGTTATTTCAAGTTTATAAACGTTTCAAACACCACCCTCACAATTCCAGACAATCCCAATTTCCGCACCCGCGACCAGATGTGTGTCACAGGCCGCATGGGTTCGGATACGGTAAGCATTATCGTGAACCACTGGCCGTCGCGTCTGGGCGGACAGGAGCAGTCGTCGTATCTGCGCGAGGCTGCGGCTAGTCTGTGCAAGCATATAGCTGACTCCATCTGGAGCCTTCGTTCGAACGAAGGAGTGATCGTGATGGGTGACCTCAATGATGATCCGTTTGACAAATCGTGTGCCAAAGTGCTCGGCGCCTCCAAGAAAGAGAAAGGTGTGGAGCCACACGGGTTCTTCAATCCTTTCTGGTCTCTGCTTGACAAGGGTATAGGCACACTGGCCTACAACAGTGCATGGAACCTGTTTGACCAGATCATCGTGAGCGGCACTCTGCTCGAGCAGAACACCGGAGCTGATACGCTGCATTTCACACGTGCCATGGTCAACAATTTCGACTTCCTCAAGGATACCGAAGGAACGCGCCAGGGATATCCCCGCCGCACATTCGCCTCGGGCATGTACCTCAATGGTTTCTCCGACCACTTCCCTACGGAGATCCTGCTGCGCCGCGAGGTAAAGCCCCGTAAATAAACTGTTTGTGACAGGTTACTTATTAATTTATTGAAGTTGCGATGAGCGACAATAACAATCATCCTCTCGGAGAGGCGCCCTGGTTTCATGTGATATTGTCCACGGGTCTGGGCATAGGTTTTGTACCCGGTGCGCCCGGCACCGCCGGCGCATTCCTCGCTATGGCCATATGGTATGTGCTGTATCTGTTCATTGATGTCACGGCACTGTTTTTTGTGACACTGGCATTGATAGCCATCACTATGGTGGTGGGTGCCTGGACGTCGCGTGTCATGGAACGCTACTGGGGGGAGGATCCGCGCACAGTGGTTATCGACGAGTTTGTGGGCGCATGGATGCCGCTTTTGCTTGCAGCCATCCCGGGACACCGTATCTACACCGCCGTGCTCGCCCTTGTAGGTTTCGCGGCCTTCCGTCTGATCGACATATACAAGCCGCTCGGCTGCCGCCGGATGGAGGCTTTCCCGAACGGATGGGGTGTGATGCTCGACGATCTGCTCGCCGGGTTCTACGCGTTGATAATCGTTGTATTCGTGCAGCTGGCCTACAGCGGCACAGTGGTACTCCCTTTCTGATTCTGAAAAATCAATAACTGAAGGTGCTGATACAAGTTCTGATAACGGCTGCCGGACTGGGCCTGTCCTCGCTGATAGGTTCGGCTATAGGTCTGGCAGTGCGTCGTATTCCACACAAATGGAACGACATTTTTATGGGATTCTGTGCCGGTACCATGCTTGCCGCCGCTATCGTGGGGTTGCTTATCCCCTCTGTGAGCGGGCTTGCCCCGCTGCAGTGGTGGCAGCCTGTAGCCGGTGTAGTGACCGGCGTGGCTCTTATCGGCGCCCTTGACTATGTAACTCCGCATCTTCACCGTCTGTCAGGACTGGAGATGGAGCGGCACCGGGCTTCAGACAGCTCTGTAAACCGGATACTGATGTTTGTGATAGCCATCGCGCTCCATAAACTTCCGGAAGGTATGGCTACCGGTATCGTCTTTGACGAGGACAACATGTCTAACGCCTACGCCGTGGCCATATCAATAGCCCTGCAGAATGTGCCCGAGGGGCTCGTCATAGTCACTCCGCTGCTGATGGTAGGGGTGAGCTATATGCGTGCCACCGTCATAGCGCTTGCCATAGCGTTGCTCGAGATGGCGGGTGTGGGGATCGGCTATATGCTCGGATCTGTATCGGGAATGTTCCTTCCGGCGTTGCTTGCGATGGCAGGGGGTGCCATGCTGTATGTGATAAGCGACGAGATGATCCCCGAGACACATGCCCACGGGTTTCAGAAACCTGCCACGTATGCTCTTGTGGCAGGTGTGCTTGTAACGATACTTCTTACCAGTGTGACAGGTGCGTGACCGGCGGCGTGTGTCGGCGCAGCACTGTCTTATAAACACATATTTACCTCTCTGTCATGGGAAGGATATATCACGCAGTATTGCATGTCTTTTTGTTTCTGATATTTACAGGTGCTCCACATGCTTCCGCGCAGACGCAGCAATGGAGCGATGCCGGTGAGGCTCTCTTTACCGACGGATGGATCTCGCCTCTCTATACCGGAAAGGCCGAATGCTGGGTCAGCTGCAAAAGCCGGTTGAAATGTTAAAAAACACCCCGAGTGTAAATTCA